>NZ_JBHUEO010000032.1:0-95030 GCF_042680885.1 Siminovitchia sediminis
CAGCGTTCGTCCTGAGCCAGGATCAAACTCTCATAAAAGATGTTTGTTAGCTCATTTTAAAGCTGACTAAAAATCATAAATTATTGACGTTTCGTTTCGTTCAGTTTTCAAAGATCAAACTTACTTACTGCCCTTTCGGACAGGATTATTATTATATCGCATCTAATTTAGTTTGTCAACAAGTTTTTTTGGTTTGTCTTTCAACCTCGTTTGAAGCGACTTTATTAATATAACACCTCCAGCAAAACAAGTCAACACTTTTCCCAAAAAAGTTTAACTGGGTTACTTCATCTGCTCAAAAGTGTATTTACATACTATCATGCTCTGCAACCACCGGTCAACAGCCAAATATATACATAAAACAAAAAAAGGATCTGAGATAACAGACCCTCTTCCTATGATTAAAAGATAAAGATGAAATATAATACAAATACTATAAAGAAGAAATACATGATCGGATGAATTTCTTTTGCTCTTCCTTTAACGATCATGGTAATTGGGTAGAAAATAAAGCCTATTCCAATCCCAGTAGCAATCGAATAGGTCAATGGCATTGATATGATGGTAAGGAAAGCCGGAACAGCAATCTCAAATTTCTTCCAATCAATCCCTCCTATTCCTGAAACCATCAAAACACCGACAATAATTAAAGCCGGGGCAGTAACTGATGCGGTAATCACACCGAGCACCGGATAAAAGAATAATGAAAGTAAAAATAGCAGTGCAGTAACAATACTTGCAAAACCAGTCCTCGCTCCTGCAGCAACCCCTGCTGAGGATTCTACATAAGCAGTTGTTGTAGAGGTTCCAAGAATAGCCCCGACAACAGTAGCTGAAGAATCCGCCAAAAGCGCTTTTCCTGCATTCGGGAGCTTATCTCCTTTCATTAAGCCTGCCTGCTGTGCCACTGCAACAAGGGTTCCCGCAGTATCAAAAAAGTCGACAAACAAGAAAGTAAGAATAACTATAAGGAGCTGCAGCGTAAACAAATCACCCGGTGAATTGAAAATAGGCTCCAAAGCTGCTCCAAAAGTTGGAGATATACTTGGAATAGCCCCAATGACTCCATCTGGTTTTGGAACAACTCCCGCAAGCATTCCGATCAAACCTGTAATTAGAATACCAAAGAATATCCCCCCATTAATGCCACGGGTCATCAAGATAACCGTAATGAAAATCCCCAAGATCGCAAGCAGCACGTTTCCATCTGTCAAGTCGCCTAATCCAACCAAAACTGCATCATCATTGACAATAATACCTGCATTTTGAAATCCGACGAAAGTAATGAATAAACCGATCCCGGAACCTACAGCAATCTTTAATTCGGATGGAATCGCGTTAATCAGCATTTCACGGATACCTGTCAATGACAGGATGACAAAGATGATTCCGGAAAACAAAACTCCGGTCAGAGCCGTTTGCCAAGGAATCCCCATTGTCAAGATAACAGTATAGGCAAAAAATGCATTGAGCCCCATACCGGGTGCCAGAGCTATTGGATATTTAGCGATTAATCCCATCAGCAGAGTGCCCACCGCAGCGGCAAGAGCTGTTGCCACAAATACAGAACCATGATCCATTCTCAAAGCTTCCGGTAAATCTTCCACAGTATCCAGTGCCAGCGTGATCGGGTTTAATATAAGGATATAAGCCATGGATAAAAACGTTGTGATTCCGCCGATCGTTTCCCTGCGGTAATTGGTACCCAGTTCAGCAAACTTAAAGTAATTCTTCACCTTTTTCCCCCCAACTTTTTCATTTAGTGTCTTCAAGCAGCCTGGAACCATACGCAACATTGCATTTTTGCAATGTCAAAAACGCCTTAAGCAGCAGCTTAAGGCGTAAACTTCGAGATTATTATACAGGGAATAGAAAATGAATATTACATCCTGTTTTCATCTCGTAGTCAAGCTATTTACGGCAGCCTGGTAGAAACTTGCGGGCCATATCCCCGCAATTATACGATATAAAACGACATATTTCTCACGAGTCCACTTTACCAGCAACTATACAGTCCGTCAATACTTTATTCCCATTCAATGGTGGATGGCGGCTTAGTCGTAATATCATAGACGACTCGGTTGACATGGTCCACTTCATGGACAATCCTGGTAGAAATCTTCTCTAACACCTCATACGGAATTCTTGCCCAATCCGAAGTCATACCATCTGTTGAATGCACAGCACGAATTCCTACTGTGTAATCATAGGTCCTGGATTCGCTTCTCACCCCTACACTTCTAATACCTGGCAAGACAGTAAAGTATTGCCAAATATCTTTGTCGAGGCCGGCATTCTTGATCTCTTCACGCAAGATATAATCGGATTCACGGACGATTTCCAACTTTTCTTCCGTTACCTCTCCGAGAACCCTTACACCCAGACCCGGTCCCGGGAACGGCTGGCGCCATACAATTTCATCCGGGATCCCCAGCTCGGTACCAACCTGGCGCACCTCGTCTTTAAACAATGCTTTTAATGGTTCAATTAATGTAAAGTTCATATCCTCCGGCAGCCCGCCGACATTGTGGTGAGATTTAATCGTTTGGGATGTTGCCGTTCCGCTCTCGATGATGTCCGGATAAATGGTTCCCTGTGCAAGGAACTCAATTCCTTCCAGCTTGGAAGCTTCATCATCAAATACATATATAAACTCATTTCCTATAATTTTCCGTTTCTGTTCCGGATCCGTTACACCTTTTAGCTTGGTTAGAAATCTTTCCTGAGCATCTACTTTGATAACGTTCATATGAAACTTCCCTGTGAAAGTTTCCATGACACTCTCGGCTTCTCCTTTGCGAAGAAGACCATGATCCACAAAAATACAAGTGAGCTGATCGCCGATCGCTTTGTGGACCAGCACAGCAACAACAGATGAATCTACACCGCCGCTGAGCGCGCATAGAACTTTTTTGCTGCCAACAGTATCCTGGATTTTTTTTATTTCCGTATCTATGAATTGCTGCATGGTCCAATCTTCCGTGCAGTGGCAAAGCCCAAATAGGAAATTACCTAACAGTTCACTGCCTTGCTCCGTTTGGACGGCTTCCGGGTGAAATTGAATGCCATATATCTTATTGTCTGTATTGCTGATGGCAGCAATTGGAACAGAACCGCTTTCCGCATCTACAACAAAACCTGCCGGCATTTCTTCAATGACATCCCCATAGCTCATCAATACGTCCATCTTTGCAGGCAATCCTTTAAAAAGCTCAGGCCCGCCATCTTTTATTTGCAGAGTAGATGGTTCGTATCTTCTCTCTCCATTTCTTGAGATGTGCCCTCCAAATTGTGCTGCAATGATCTGCATTCCGTAACAGATTCCCAGGATCGGGATACCCATTGAAAAGATGTTTTTATCTATGGTCAAAGCATCTTCCGAATGGATGTGTCCAGGGCCTCCGGAAAGAATGATCCCTTTCGGATTTAATTTCTTCATTTCTTCGGCTGTAATGGTATGCGGGTGAATTTCGCTGTATACTCCAAGCTCCCGTATCCGTCTCGCAATCTGCTGGTTATAGTGACTGCCGAAATCAAGAACAACAATAATATCTTGATTAAATGATTCATTTTCTACTAGCATTCCCGGACCCTCCATCAAATATTTGAAACTCGGCAATAATCTCGAACATGCCGGTCGATAATACTTATTCATCTTATCCATTTTTTTTCACACGGTCAATTTATTGTCTTCTTTATTAAATTTTCCCATAACTCCTTGCTATATTCCCAATTTGTATGGGTTTCTTCCCCGCCATAGATCAGTTTTTCATACCTTTCGGTCAGTTGGCTCATATCTGTTGTCCCGAAATGATCATCAACCACTGAAGCATAATTTCTCAGCGTTTGTCCAGGCCCTTTCTTTAATCCAAAGCTGTCCAGCCGCTTCAATAGCGTTTCATAGGCTTCGGCAAAAGTTGTATCATTCTTATTAATTTTGTATTTCCATATTAACAGACGAGGGATCCACCGATTTCTGCTGATGAATAACCCCGACGCTCCAGCAATAATGGAGAAGAGCACAAGAGCAATGGTCCTCCAATATTTCATGAAAAACTCTGCAAATCCTGACTCTCGCAATGTGAATTCATTTCCGGAGGATGAATTTTCATCGATTTCTGCTGCCTGTTCTTCCTGTTCCGTTTCTTCTGATTCCGGAACAGATTCATCTGAAGAAGATGAGGATGTTGAATTTGAATGCTCATCGTTCACAACCTCAATAGGATTGTTAAAACCTTTGGTTGGTTCGAAGGGGACCCAGCCTTGTTCCGGAAAAAAAACTTCTACCCATGAATGGGCCTCATTGTTTGTTATTTCGTAAAGCCGATTGTCAGCATCTGACATCCCTTTATAATTCCCAGGGGCATATCCCTTAACCCATCTTGCAGGAATATCGAGGGTTCGAAGCATGACGACCATGGATGTGGAAAAATTATCGCAGTATCCCCTTTGGGTATCAAACAGAAACTGATCCACATAGTCCTCATCATTTGCGGGAACAGCCACATTTGTTTGATCATACGAAAATTCGCCCGTTTGAAAGTACGCTTCTATCGCACGAGCCTTATCATACCAGTTGTCATGTTCAGCAGTCAGTTTTTCCGCTAGTGTATGAACCCGCCGGGGGAGCGTTTCAGGCAACTGGGTATACTGTTCCTGAAAATCCGTATAGTCCGCCCCACCCGGAAGATTCTGCGTTTGGCGCAAGGCTTTTTTACTAAAAACAGCCTCCCGGTAAGTGATGGTGTAGCTTTTTAATCGCTCTTCATGATGTTGTTCTGTAAAAGTGTGGAGCTTATCCAGCCTGGAATCATAACGGACAAATCCGTTCCCCTCTGTTTGTTTTTCCACGGACAGGAACCCATACGGCCTGACAATATGAGGGTAGGATATTTCAAAATCCAGCGTCGCTTCTTGAATAGGGTTGTTGCTGGAAGAAACAGTATCCAACCGCCGTACTTCTCCATATTGAATATCTGCAATGGGGGCGCTCGCCTGACTTGAAGCAACCCAGCCTTTTCCTGTGTATACATCTTTCGTTTCAATTTTCCAATATTGACTTGTCGGCGTCCTTGCAATAAAAACAACTCGGTCATCATGAATGAAAGGTCCGCCTAATTGAGTGTCATCCATGCCATATCCAATTTTCGAAACGCCGCCATTCCTAATACTCTCAGCTTTAGATTCCAGGAATGGAACAGGATCCGGCCAGATAGGAGCAGCTTTTGGAGACAGGTATCCAATTCCGACCCCTGTACACACCACCAAAAACAACGGGATGATCCAGCGGCCCAACAGCGAAAACTGATCCTCCATTTGTTCCTTTTCATATAATCTCTTAAAAAACAACACGCCCAGCAAGGTAAAACCGATAATTACAATCCGGACAATCGCATGGCGGCCACTATATTCTGTAAAGGTATCCAGCAAGGTAACATACAGGATCGTCATGACATAAAAAACAAAAACTTTTCTTTTTATGGTCAGCCAATAACGCAGTAAATAGGTAATTTGCCACAGCAACAGGAAAAACAGAAAACTTCTGTATAACGGTGAAAGATCAAGCCATACCGACTTAAAGACCATCACCGTGTTTATTCTGATTTCATCGACAAGTTGAGAGGTCCAGGCTCCCAGTCCCATTTCACCGGAAAAGATGGCAAAAAGAGCGCAGAAAATAAAGGCAGCTTTCAACGGCCATGAAATAAACCAGGGAGCCTGAAGAAAGTTTAATAGTAACGAAAGCAAAACAAAAACCACAAAATAGTGAATTTCACTTGTTTGGGTAATTTGTTCGAGAGGAAGAAGCCACTCCAAAATCAGCATAAAACCTAAAACATATAATAAAAATGACAACAGTTGACTTTGTTTCATGCCTGCTTCACCCCTGAAAACCCCCTTGAGGAGCAATTTGTATCATCAACGATAAACAGCTGGATTCCTTTTTGACTTGCTGAAGCCGCCAATACGGTTTCTTCAGAAGTCATTGTGTCTTGCCCTTTGATAAGACAAATCATGACAGAACCCTTTCTGTTCAGAAGTTTGCCTGCCCTTTCTATTAATAGTTTGGACAATTGGGCTGTCATGATCGTAAATGAGGCATAATCACCTGCCAAAGCAGAATCCTTCAATACTAACCCGGGCTTAGATTGGTCCGTTTTGACCTTTGCCAGCTGATAGAATATGGCATGTTCTTGACCGGCCCCTTTACGTGGAGGGATCAGAATTCTTCTTTTTCCGGGTAAAAGTAATCCGGTTTCTATACCGTGTCGAATCGCGGCCCTTGAATAAGAGGCAGCAAAAGCCACAAGTTCTTCAAAGTGACAGGAAGGCTGCATATCCAATATCACCATTAAGTTGTTGGATCTCCGTGCCTCGAACTCTTTTGTCATCATTTCACTGGACCTTGCAGATGCCTTCCAATCAATCCGGGAAAATCGGTCTCCAGGTTCATATTCCCGAATACCGGCTATAAGCGTTGTGTTGTTCTCTGTCCGGGACCCGGGCAACACGGCCCCCTGCTCTGACTTTCCGCTGAGTGATCGGAGAACCACCGGATGATAGGAAGGATATACAAGAATCGTCTGCTGAAGGGGGATTTTTTTCTCCTTTTCTATGAATCCCAACACGTCTCCTGTTTTAACTCTTACAAATTGAAAGTCGTGTTCCCCCCGCACAGCGCTGTTGATCTTGTAATTCATTTCGATTCTTTTTCTGAACCAAGGAAATAACATCCGCTTTCCTTCTGTATGTTCTAATAGGTTGGGGCTGTCATCTTCAATGAGTAAGAAAAAAAGAGGAAATGGTAATTTCCTTGTCAGGATTAAAGTAATGTCGATTGAATCTCCGGCATTATACGTCTGTGAGTCAATGACCCGTTCAATTTGGAAGGCCATTGGGTAAAAAGAGAGCAGAATGGAATACAAGGCAATAGGCAAGAAGCTATAGAATAAAAACCAGCTGACAAATCCGCCTTGAAACATGGCATAAGAAAAAGTGCAGGCAAGCAAGAGCAGCAGCACAATAAAAGAGACTACCGGCTTTACCTTTTTTAACCTGTCCCTGAAATCCGTCATTTTACTTCACAGCCTTCTTTACTGGCACATGAACAGTGGAGAGCAAATCTTCCATCACATCTTGCGGGGAGACCCCTTCATATTTTGCTTCAGTTTTTAAAATAAGCCGATGGGAAAAAACATAGGGTGCCATATACTGGATATCATCCGGGACAACATAATCCCGTCCTGACAAAAAAGCCAAAGCCTGGGATGCTCTTAATAGAGCGATTGAAGCACGGGGGCTGACTCCAAGGTGAACCTGCGGGTGCACCCTTGTAGATCCTGCCAGTTCAACAATGTATTGCTTCATCATTTCCTCAATATACACATCTTTTGCCTGCCGTTGCAGATTCCGTAAGTCTTCAAGTGAAATGACTGGCTCCAGTTGGTCAATCCGGGAACCTTTCAGGCTGCGCGTTAATAACTCCAACTCTTCTGATGCACTGGGGTAACCCATTTCCAGCTTTAACAAAAAACGGTCAAGCTGTGCTTCCGGCAGGGGATATGTTCCTTCATATTCAACCGGGTTTTGGGTAGCCATTACAAAAAAAGGCTTTTTCATGTCCAGCGTCACTCCGTCAATTGTCGCACTATGTTCTTCCATTGCTTCCAATAGAGCTGACTGAGTTTTAGGGGAAGTCCGGTTAATTTCGTCCGCCAAAATGATATGTCCCATAATAGGGCCGGGACGGAAGGAGAATTCCATTTCCTTCGGATTATAAATGGAAACGCCGATAACGTCGGAAGGCAAAAGATCGGGGGTAAATTGAATTCGTTTAAATTCTGCATTCACAGACCTGGATAGAGCCTTGACCAACATTGTTTTCCCTACGCCGGGGACATCTTCCAATAGCACGTGTCCTTCTGCGAGCAAAGCCACGAGGCAAAGCCGCGTTACATCATTCTTACCGATCATCACCTTTTCAACATTCTGTAAAATTTTTTTTATTTGCTGATGAGTCATCCCGTCTGTCATACCGTTCACCTGCCGCTCATATTTTCAAAACGCCTGCAGAACTTTCAAAATCGTTGTGTAATTAAAATTGACCAAGAGAAAGTGAACAGGAATTACCCCGTTCACTCCTAGAATCATTTCCAAAAATCATCAAACACATTGACTGGCAAATGGCGTTTGTGCATTGATTTTCGGTACAACGCCTCGATTGTGTTCTTCGCTTCATCGGAGACTTCTTTTCCTTCCAGATAATCGTCAATTTCCTCATAAGAAACACCCAGTGCCACCTCATCCGGAAGCATCGGCCGGTCGTCTTCCAAATCAGCTGTCGGTATTTTCGTATATAAGTGTTCAGGACAGCCGAGCTCCTTCAGTAGCAGCCTGCCCTGCCTTTTATTCAGCCTGAAAATCGGAACGATATCTGACGCACCGTCACCATATTTAGTGAAAAATCCGGTAATGGCTTCAGCTGCATGGTCTGTTCCCAGTACAACACAGCCATTCGTGGCAGCTATACTGTATTGGGCCTTCATCCGCTCCCTGGCTTTCTCATTTCCTTTTGTAAAGTCGGAAATCTCAATTCCTGCTTTTTCAAGAGACGCGATGCTTGCATCCACTGCCGGCTTAATATTTACCTCATATGTGACAGACGGCTGGATAAACTGTAAGGCGTCATCCACATCTTCTGCATCACTTTGTACGCCATAAGGAAGCTTGACAGCGATAAAACGGTATTTCTTTGTACCGCGGTCCTCATTTAATTCATCAACGGCCATCTGTGCAAGCTTACCTGCCAATGTGGAATCCTGCCCGCCGGAAATGCCCAGCACATACCCGTTAAAAAATTCATGGGCCAGCATATACTTTTTTAAAAAGTCAACGCTGATCCGGATTTCTTCCTTCGGAACAATCGACGGTTTGACTTTCAACTCATCAATAATTTGTTTCTGCAGGTTCATGATGGAAATACCTCCTTTAAAAGCCAGGTTTCTCTCTCAGCGCGTCTGTTTTTTTCTTTACTTCTTCAATATTTCTCATCTTATTATCCCAGCATTTCTGGCTTAAATCGACCGGATATTCTTCGGGATTTAAGATCCGGCGATATTCGTCCCACAATATGTCCAGGTTTTTCTGAGCATAAGCCTTAATTTCATCAAGTTCAGGAATCTCATAAACCAGTTTTCCATCCACAAATATATCTTGAAGCAAATTTTTCGCCTCAAAGTTTGTAACGTATTTGCTGATAAATGTATGGACTGGATGAAACATCTTCAGCTTTTCTTCCGATTGCGGGTCTTCATCCCATAGCGTAATGTAATCTCCCTCTGATTTATGATTTAACCGATTAATGATTCTGTAAACCTTTTTCCTGCCGGGTGTTGTAACTTTCTCTGCGTTTCCGGATATCTTAATGGTATCCTGCCATTGGCCATGTTCATCCTCAATGGCGACAATTTTATAGACAGCACCCAGAGCGGGCTGATCATATGCCGTAATGAGTTTGGTTCCCACACCCCACGAATCAATCTTGGCTCCCTGTGCTTTTAAATGAAAAATTGTGTATTCATCCAGATCACTTGATGCTACAATTTTGGCATTCGGAAAACCTGCTTCATCCAGCATTTTCCTTGCCTCTTTTGATAAAAAGGCCATATCCCCGCTATCGATACGAATCCCTATGAAGTTAATCTGATCTCCCATTTCTTTAGCCACTTGAATAGCAGCCGGTACGCCTGATCGAAGAGTATCGTACGTATCCACAAGAAAAACACAATCGCGATGGCTTTCAGCATATTTTCTAAACGCAGTATAATCATCCCGGTAAGCTTGGACAAAAGAATGCGCATGGGTTCCCGAAACCGGCATTCCAAACAACTTTCCTGCCCTTACGTTGCTCGTTGCATCAAAACCCCCGATATAGGCGGCACGAGTTCCCCATAAAGCTGCATCCATTTCCTGTGCCCTTCTGGTTCCGAATTCAAGCGCTGCCCCCTCTCCTACAACTTCTCTGATCCGAGATGCTTTAGTAGCAATTAATGTTTGGTAATTCACAATATTTAGCAGCGCAGTTTCAACGAGCTGTGCTTCTGCAAGAGGAGCTTCAATTTGCATAATGGGCTCATTGTTAAAAACAATTTCACCTTCGTGCATCGCACGAACCGTTCCGGAAAAACGCAGGTTGGCCAGGTAATCAATAAACCCGTCATCATATTCCATCTCTTTCAAATACCTGATATCACTTTCTGTAAAGCGAAGCTCGTTTAAATAATGGATCGCACGTTCCAGGCCAGCAAAAATAGCATAGCCGTTTTTAAATGGCAGCTTGCGGAAATACAGATCAAAAACCGCTTTACGGTTATGGATTCCATCTTCCCAGTATGTTTTGGCCATATTAATTTGGTACAGATCCGTATGCAGCATCAAGCTGTCATCAGGATGATAATATTTCATGTCTGTTCCACTCCTTACTCCACGACGCGGGCACCCAATGTATTCGTAAAATGTGTCAGGGCCCAATTATGGCCCGCCTGGTTAAAGCTGGCTACTGCATCTTTATGAATAACAATTTGAAATCCCTTATTATATGCATCAACGGCAGTATGCAATACACAAATATCCGTACAAACCCCGCAGATGTGCACTTCCTCAATATTCCGTTCACGCAGTTTAATTTCCAAATCTGTTCCAGCGAATGCACTGTATCTTGTTTTATCCATATAATGTACGTTTTCGGCTTCTTTATGTTCATCATACAGCTGTTTCAAATCACCGTAGAAGTCTCTCCCGGGGGATCCCTCTATATTGTGAGGGGGGAACAGCTTTGTTTCCGGATGAAGCCTGTCACCTTCCACATGTTTATCCACCGCAAAAACCACATAATCGCCCGATTCTAAAAATTCCTTGGTCAAACGGACAACGGCCTTTTCAATATCTTGACCGGGTTTTCCGCAAGTCAGCTTTCCATCTTCTGCTACAAAGTCATATGTATAATCCACATTCAACAGTGCTCTTTTCATCTTGATCAAAACCCCCCATACTCTTTATGATAAAGAGATCTTTTGTATATGTTTTAAACCTTCTCTTTTTGCCAATTTTGACAGATCCTGACTTTCGATATATCGCCGGACATTCGAATATTCTCTAAGTGCCCATCCAATCGCTTTCTGAATAAAAAATTCATCTATGTGTTTTATCCTGTCAATGATTAAAAATAACCGCGCTTCATCCGTTTTGTCCTTGTATTTCAACTGGAAAAGAAGCATCGTCCGCTCGAGCCACATATTTCCGGAAGTCAACCATCTTTCCCCGCGGTTATCAGCACATTCCGGATATTTATAATAGATCTTTCCTGCTGCATGTGAGGCAAGAGCGTCTACAGTATCCCACCACGATTTAGTGACAATGAGGTATTCAATCAAGTCCAGGTGGCCTGTACAAAGATTATCCTTCTTTTTTACGAGAAAGTCGACCGCTATGTACTGGTATTCCCTTTCGGGGAGTTTCCATAAAGCCAATACATAAGGCTGGAAATCTTCTAGTTTACAGAGCCGTTGATAAACTGGCTCGACAACTTTCTTTGTTCCGGCGCTTGAATGCCCAGAAAAGAGAATTGGTGAACCATGTACTTTTTCATAGCAGCAGCCTTTTCCTTATGACGATAGTGATCCAGGTCGTGTTGAAAGGCTGCAATAAACAGCTGTGTGTCCATCATCCCTTTCCTCTTCCTTACTCCAGGACTTTCAAACCTGCAGCTCCCGCAATGATGCACGATAGAAATAACATTCGTTTCCACCCTGCAGACTCTTTAAAAAACAAAATACCCACCAATACGGCACCGGCTGCACCAAGACCAGTCCATATGGCATAGGCTGTCCCCAGCTGAATGTCCCTCATTGCCAGAGACAGAAAATAAAAGCCAAACCCAAAACTAAGAGTCATCATGAAAAGCCAGAAGTACGATTTTTTTTGATTATACAGGTTAATCATCATGACACCAAAAATTTCTCCTAAACTGGCAATAACCAAGAAAAACCAAGCCAATTTATTCTCCCCCTACAGCTGACTTTGCTTTTTCTTCCGGTTGGCTGTCCGTCGTAATTTTGATCCCTGCAACACCAATAATAATGAGAGCGATAAACACCACTTTAAAAACGGACAAGTCAGCCCCAAAAAATAAAAAGTCCACCAATACAATCGCTGCTGCACCGGACCCCGTAAAAACTGCATACACCGTACCCGATGGGATTTTTTCACAGGCTTTGATAATAAAAAAGAAACTAAAAATAATGGCTGTAATGGTACCGATCCACTGGGGCACTGAATTCGAATATTTCAGCCCGATAACCCAGAAGACTTCTACAATTGCTGCTAAAAGTACATATATCCAGGCCATGGTCTTCACCTCACATCGATGCTTATGAACTTATTCTATCACAGAAGAACAAGATGTGGCGGCTGCAAAAACAGGGAAGAAACTGGATAAAAAAGATGGTGGGCGATAGTTGACGCGGAAAAGAAGAACTGGTAAAATGAGGAAGTTTTCAAAAAATTGATTGAGCAACAAAAAACATGCCCAATCAATTTATTAATCATGATGGTTTGTCTCCGCGAAACCGGTTGATTTGGCTAATCGTATTTCTACGGTTGTCCCTTTTCCAAGCTCACTTTCAAACTGGATGGTACCGTGATGATTTTTAATAATCTGCCGGCTGATCATAATGCCGAGACCGGTTCCATTTTCTTTATTTGAATAAATGGGTATCCCCAGCCATAACATTTTTTCGGGAGTCATGCCTTTTCCGTCATCTTTGATCTTGACAGACAGAAACCTATCTTCGGATTCTTCAATAGAATAAAAATACTTCCATTTTTATACACGGCTTGAACAGCATTCTTTATTAAATGGAAGAAAGCCAACTTTAATTGTGCAGGCGACCCATGTACCATGGGAAGTTCCGTTTCGCAATTCACAAAAATATGGACATTTTTTTCTAACATTTCCGGATTGATTGTTTGGATAGTATATAATGCGTCACTTACTATATCTCGAACATCTGTATAATGAAAATCAAATTTGGGGTCAGGATCTGTAAGCACAATAAATTCATTGATGATCGAGTCAATTTTTTCAGTCTCCTGCAGAATCATTTCATAATAGGGATTCGATTGCTCCTGACTACTTAAAAGCTGAAGAAAGCCTTTTATCGTTGTCAGAGGGTTTCTAATTTCGTGGGCGAATGCAGCAGCAATTTGGGAAATAAAGTCCATCTGGCTAGATCGGGAGCCCTTTTTCCCCCTAGTTTTCCAATATGTGATATCGGTAGTAAAACTCAATTTTCTGGTTATATTTCCATTTTGATCCCTAACAGGAATGAAGATTGTCCTGAACCATCTTTCCTGATCCCCTTTTATTCTGTACTCCCATTCTGATGATTCAGGGGAATAAGCCATTTGAATCAGCTTGTCTGCATCTTCCGGATAGACTTTACTTCGAACCGCAGAAATGTCGTTGAATACATCCTCCACATCAAGGTCCTCCCAAAGATCATGGAAGGATGAACTGAGATAAAGAATTTTTTTATTCTTAATATCAAACAGACAAACTATTTCATTGGTTTGGTCAAACATGTCCAGATCCATACCTGAATCTGAATAAATATGGCACTTTTGTTCTTTTTCCACGAATTTTCAATTCCCCCTTATGATTACCAACACTTATACATATATTAACAAAAAGAAAAGTAGAAATTAACAAAAAATCCTTCACTAATAGGTAAAAAGAAGGAACTATTTTAAAAAAGACAAATTTTAATAAAAGTACTCCTCATAGTTACTCTTTTATCCGCCTTAATTAAGGAAAAGACGCAATACAACAGTTGCGCCTTTTTCCTATTTGATTTAACGCTGATTGGTATGATTTGGATGAATCCTGTTCTTCCGAAAACAGTTGCAGCCATTGAATTATTATATCCCTGCAGCTAACCACCTGACGGCTTTAGAGAACACTCCAGTGGCCGTTAACCTGCCAATGGTCCTTCGAGAGAACTTTGCCCTAAATAAGCATCCTTGGTCTCCTTCCGAACACCGTCTTTTAAGACCGGCTGCCTATTATTGCTTTATGATTTAATTCAACTCGGCAGCGAGCTGCGCCCACTTTTGTTCCTGCACCCCACATCCATTCCAATCCTTAACGATCGAACACATATTGAATTAAAATTTTAGATCCAATTGGAATGACTTCCTCATTAAACTGAAATTTCGGGTGGTGCAAATCAAAGTTTTCTCCTTTTTCATCACGCACACCCAATCTAAAATAGCAGCTTGGCACCTTTTCTGCAAAAAAACCGAAATCATCAGATCCCATGGAGACACTGTCCAATTCCAGTACATTTTTCTTGCCAATCATGGCCCAGGCGGCTTTATTTATTTTCTCTGTGGTATCCGGGTCATTGATGACGGCCGGCAATCCTTCCCTATAATCTACTGCAGCTTCTCCACCAAAGTCTTTTGCAATATTTTTTACGAAGACAGGGAATTCTTTCCTCAATTTTTCCCTCGTCTCGGATGAAATGGACCTTATCGTCCCCTCTAAAATAACCTGGTCGGCAATAACGTTTTTTGCCTTTCCGCCATGCATTTTTCCGACATGTATAACTAAGGGATCAACAGGATCTTTCCATTCCGTTGTGTAGTACTCTATCGCATCTACGATCTTTGAACCAATGGTAATGGTATCAATGCCTTCATGCGGCCTTGCAGCATGTCCACTTTTTCCCTTTACTTCAATTTTAAAATCATCTGATGCAGCGGTCACTGCTCCGGTCTTAGTGCCGATAGTTCCTTCGGGTATCTTTGGCCACAGATGCAACGCAACCATATTGTTTATTTCCGGCTGGGATAATACGCCAGCTTTGATCATTTTTTCGGCTGCTCCCAGTGCTTCTTCACCGGGCTGAAAAATACACCGCACCATCCCTTTTAGCTGAGATTTATATTTCCATATATGATAAACGGCCCCAAGCAGAATAGTTGTATGGCCATCATGTCCACACGCATGCATGACACCTTTATTCCTTGAGGCAAAATCGAGTCCGCTCTCCTCTCTGATTGGCAAAGCATCAATATCTGCACGAAGAGCAATGTTCGGTCCGTCGCCCGCTTCTCCCGTTATATCAACGACAACTCCAGTTTCACACACAACTTTAAAAGGAATACCCCATTGATTCAGCCAATCCTGAATATACAGGCTGGTTTGGTGCTCTTTAAATGATAATTCCGGATATTGATGGAGGTGTTTCCGAATTGAAAACAACTTCTCCGTTACACTGTCATCCCATTTCCAGAAAGTCTTGGTTTCCATAGTGCCACTCCCTCCATTTTGCTGTTCCGTTCTTTTCCTTTTCCACAAACGAATAAAAAAAAACGCACCTGAAACAGGTGCGAAAAATGAAGGTAGAGGTTTTTAACAATGAGTAAACAAGTCAATGATTATTGAACGAAACGGCCGCGTTGACGCATTAATTCACGGTTCAATTTAGGGTCCTTCTCGAACGCTGCACGTCCATGCATCCAGAACAAGTTGTTAAGAACAACAAGGTCTCCAACCGGAAGCTCTAACTCTATAACACTTTCGTCAGATTCCAGGGATGCGGAAAGATCTTCCAGGTATTTAGCCTGTTCAATCGTTTCGGGGTAAACGAATTGGTCAATAAAGCAGATGCATGGCTTGTCATTCACGTTAAAGAAAGTAGCACGATCTACAGTTTGAGTAACATTTTTACTTGGTGGTGCAATATATGTGAACTTATGCTGTCCAAGCGGGTTGTTCGCAAACTTGTCAAGCTCTTTCCAGTCATCCAGGTGAAGAAGTCTGGATTCGCCGCCCACAGCATTTTCTTCAACCATTTTCATCATGAGCAGCCAGTCTGTTGGCTCATCAACAAATGTTCCATCTGTGTGCAATGTGAACAGACGGTAAGCCTGACGAAGGTAAGAGTCACTATTGTCAGTGTCTTTTACTGTAAAGCGCGCATAGTATTTACCTGACATCGCGTCAAAGTTTGGAATACCTACCAAGTGGGAGATTGCTGTACCGAAGATAACAAATTCGTCTGTATCTTCTGTTACGCCTTCCAGCCCAAGTGTGAAACCGCCGGATTCACGGTCATGTACAATGGCTCTGAGAGTTTCGCCCAGATCCTCACCTACAAAATCTTGCAGAAGGGAAGCAACAATGTGACGCTGATATGGTGTATACTCAAGGCTTTGAACAATGATGTTTTTCTCTTCAACAGCTGCCAAGAACTTAGCAACTGCTTCTTTGTCGATTTCGATGTGATAAAGACGATTGGATTGCGGATGCGGCTTTACTTCGTAAGCCTTGCCAGTTTTAATAAACTTCAATTCTTGTGTCGTGCTCATTAGAGATTCCTCCTAATAGATAATTAGTTTTTTAATTGGAGAATACAGAACATATAAAAAGCCAGTTGCCGACGCAACTACTCCTAAAAAGGCATAGTTTATGCGTTCGAGCAACTGGCTTATATTCACTTCACCGCTCTATGGAAGTAGAGTCACAGTGAATATTGCAGTCTGCATTTATTGTTCTTGATCTCCGTATAATCTATCACTATTCACGATTTTGAAAAGGCATTTTTCAAAAGGTGAATATGTTTGAATTGCTGTTAATTACATACTATCATTCCGTTTTTAAGATGTCAACAATTTTTCACATTTTTTCTTGGCTATGGTCATCAAACAATGGCATTGAACCTGTCGGCCCCACAAAAAAACGGTGACATAACTGCGGGTATGTTTTTCATTGATGATCAATCGTTTTTTAAATGTCGTTTTGTATTATAGGACATTTTTTGGAACCTGCGCTTTTTAAACACCCCCTTATAAAACCATTTCAACTTAGACACGTTCCCGCCAATTTCAAATTGGGTGCGTGCTGCATCTTACAATAACTTAACTTTAGAAACAAAATGATGCTTGCAGTTTCGTTAAACTCATTTTATATGTACACAAAGAGATCCTTCCGGGACCAACTGTATCCGGAAGGATCTTATCATCAGATCATTTTCATAAGCCTATTTTTCAGCTGCCATCACCTGTTTATAATGGAGATCCAAATCCTTCATGGCAGCAATAAGTGCATTGGTAGCTTTGCCTTTGTAATACGCCTGGATCGCTTCAATCTGTTCATCGATCCCATCCCTCAAACTTGTACCCCTTAAAAGTCTTCCAATAAAATCACTGCCGTGTTCTGTGGCAAGAGTAGCAGAAGCTTTCAAAATCACCCCGTACTTGACATCAACTTCAGCTGTAATTGTTAAGGTCTCATACACGCTTTTGGCAGCCATTCCCTGCGGCAGGCGCGCATGGCCGGCTATAAACATCGTTTTGGCGTTAAACTCCATGGATATAGTCTCCTTTTTCCAATTATAATGTTACAGCAGCTTCTTTAAGATGCATTTGTTCAGGAATTCTTCTAACCACTTCTTTACCAATTTCAATGGATGCCGTTGCTGCTGGCGAAGGGGCGTTACATACATGGATGGTTCTGTCTCCCATAATGATATTAAAATCATCCACCATCGATCCGTCATCCTTAAGTGCTTGAGCACGGACACCTGCTGGAGCCGGTATCAAGTCGTCCTCTTGGATCTCAGGAATCAGCTGTTGCAAACTTTTTGTAAATTGGGCTTTGCTGAAGGAACGGACGTACTCATCCATCCCTTCTTTCGCGAATTTTCCAGCCATCTTCCACAGCCCTTTAAATGAGAGACTTTCCGCCAAATCTCTCGCACTAAAATCTAGTTTCCTATAACCTTCACGCTTAAATGCTAACACAGCATTTGGTCCTGCATCAACTTCCCCGCTGATCATGCGAGTAAAGTGAACGCCAAGGAACGGAAATTTAGGATTAGGGACAGGATAAATCAAGTGTTTGACAAGATGGCGTTTTTCCGGTTTCAATTTATAATATTCTCCGCGGAATGGCAGAATCTTCATATCCGTTTTATATCCTGCAGCTGCTGCTACACGGTCACTGTGGAGACCTGCACAGTTAATCACTAAACCAGCCTTTACTGTGCCGTTGGAAGTTTCAATAACTACTGTATCAGTACCTTCATTAATTTTTTCAACCTTGGTGCCAAGAAGGATATCTCCGCCGTTTTCCTGTATAATCTCTCCGAACTTTTCACTTACTTGCTTATAATCAATAATTCCCGCCATCGGGACTCGGATCGCAGCAAGTCCCGCAACATGCGGCTCAATTTCATTTAATTCTTCTTTGCCAATTTTAGTAATTGCCAAGCCATTCTCCAGGCCTCTTTCATACAAATGATCAAGAAGCGGCAGTTCTTCCTGTTTAGTTGCCACAATCACCTTTCCGCAAATATCATGTGGAATATCATGCTTTTCAGCAAACTCTCTCATCGACTGGCTTCCTTGTTTTGCAAAACGCGCTTTAAAACTTCCCGGCTTATAATAAATTCCAGAGTGGATGACACCGCTATTATGGCCGGTTTGATGTTGTGCCAAGGAAGATTCTTTTTCAATGACAACTACTTTCGCATTTGGGAAACGATTATAAATAGCCATCCCCGTTGACAAACCTACAATTCCGCCGCCTACAATCGCAAAATCATACATAGTCTTTATGCCTCCATTAATTAAGTATGTTTTTTAATGCTTTCCATACAGTCTATTAAATTATTTTTTGTATGCAGAATATGGTATTCGACCGCAGCCCGCAGTTCCGCAGGGTCTCCTCTGAGTGCAGCCTCATAAATGACCCTGTGTTCCCGCTGTGTTTCTAGATAATAATCGATCAGCAAATTGGGTGCGATGGGTGAAATCCCAAGGTTTTCAACCATTTTTCGCAAACGCGGCCATGGACACCCGCTTAACAGTATTTGATGAAATTCCGCATTTAAACGGATGTACTCCTCGTTTGTCTGATCGGTCAAATTCAAAGATTCCATCTGCACAAGAATATCGTGCAATTTCTGTTTGTCATCTTCTGTCAGAAAAGGGAGTGATTTCTCTACTGCCAATCCTTCCAGCATGGAACGGATTTGATAGATTTCCTCTACATTTTCCTTTGTAATCGGGGTAACTACTGCACCCTTGTGGGGGACGAGTTCAACAAGCCCCTCCATTTGCAGTTGTGCCAGTGCTTCACGAATAGGCATTCTGCTGACTTGCAGCTTGTCAGCCCACTCTTCTTGAATCAACCTTTCACCCTTTTTCAAAGTTCCGTCCAAAATGACCTCTCGCAGGCGCTTTGTGACATTATGAACAACTGTGGATTTCGACTCTGCCAAAATATCCACCTCGATTCACTTTGGATACAATTTAAAGTATACCACACGAATATTTAGCTTTCAATCAGTAAAAATCAAAAAATTGAATCCAATCTATTTTAGATTGGATTCAATTCTAAGATTATATTTGATTCTCTTTGTCGTCGTACTTTAATTTACCTTTAGGGAAACTTTCCCCCATTCCAACCATTAGAAGAAGCCCAAGAACCGCCCAACCAGCAAAAATCGCCCACTCATATGGCCATACAAGAGCTGCAGGCATACCTGGCATATAAAGGATTACAAAGAAAATACTGAAGATAATTGCGAGCCATCCGACAATGTTTGATTTTCCTGCTCGGAATGGCCGTACCATGTTCGGCTCATTTTTACGAAGCTGTACAAAAGCCACAGCTGCAAGGAGATAACCGACAACAATAGCGAGTCCGCCTGCATCTACCAGCCATACAAGCATCGGACGTCCAAGCAATGGCGCTACAGTTGCCAAAGCTCCGATGAATAGAACAGCGTTTGTTGGTGTACCATGTTTCGCATCTAATTTACCAAACCATGCAGGAATCATCTTTTTATCTGCCATCGCATATAAAATCCGGCTGCCGCCAATGATAAAGGCGTTCCAGCTTGTAATGATCCCGGCAATACCGCCAAGGATTAAGACAATTCCCCAAATGTCACTTCCAAATACAGCTGCCATAGCATCTGCAGTCGGAAGTGTTGAAGCTGCCATAGAAGCTTTATCCAATCCAAAAGCTACAGCCAAAATGACTGCAATATACCAAATAACAGCCATAACAACTGACAAAATCAGGATCTTTCCAATGGCTTTTGCGGGAACATTCATTTCTTCAGCCGTTTGCGGAATTACATCAAATCCAACAAACATGAATGGCGTCATAATAGCAACAACCATAATCCCGCCAATACCTCCGACAAACAACGGGTCAGCATTGGCTGCTTCTCCATTGAAAACTCCACCAAAAATAAGTAATAAACCAATAAGTGCAATAATAATCGTTAAGACCATTTGCAGAAAAGCTGCAGACTTAACACCAAGATAGTTAATAATAGTTACAAAAATAGACGCTCCAACGCCTACCAATACCCATGAGGCGTATACTTCATACCCATTAATTGTATACATATACCCAACTTTATAGTTCGGAAAAATATATTCAATAACTGTTGGAAGCGCAACTGCTTCAAATGCTACTACAGAGATATAGCCAAGTGCGAGCATCCATGCAGCTACAAAAGCTGATCTGGCCCCGACACCCCTAAATACATAAATAAGTGCTCCACCTGTCGTAGGCATAGAAGATGCAAGTTCGGCATATGTTAGACCAACAAATATAACAAGGATTCCGCCAAACACAAATGCAATCATTGCTCCAATTGTTCCGGCACCTTGTATCCATTCTCCTGACATGACAACCCAGCCCCATCCAATCATGGCGCCAAAGGCTAAAAACAGGACATCCCAGCGGCCTAACACTTTTTGAACATCTTGCTTTTTATTATCCATCGCTTTACTCCTTTTTTTCATTTTTCCATTACAATAAAAACGGTTTCTTTCCCTTCTGTATCCAGGGTTCCTGCCAAAGCCCTTCAGCTATTGGCAGGATGAAAAATGAATACAACGATTACTTGGTGAAAGGATTAATGGTAATCGTCTTGTTGGTTGTAAAGAATTCAACTGCAGCCTGTCCTTGTTCTTTCGGACCTTGTCCTGAAGCTTTTGTGCCGCCAAATGGAGCCTGCGGCTCTGCCCCGCCCGTCTCACCATTGATCTGCACCATACCCACTTCACTGTTTTCCATGAAATGGAAGGCTTTTTCAAGGCTGTCAGTGAAAACAGCCGCACTTAACCCATACATCGTATCGTTAGCTCTTTCAAGCGCTTCATTATAATCAGCGACTTTCATAAGGGCTACAACAGGTCCGAAAATTTCTTCTTTTACGATGGTCATATCGTGCGTGGCATGTCCAAAGACGGTTGGCTCAATATAATAGCCGCCATCAATATTCAATGTGCCGCCCCCGTATAATAGTTCGGCTCCTTCATCTTTACCCTTTTGGATATATCCGGTAACCGTATCAAATTGTTTTTTGGAAGCAACAGGCCCCATTGTAATTCCTTCTTGCAAGCCGTCCCCAACGGTAATATTCTTTACATTTTCAATAACTTTTTCGACAAAAGTATCATACACACCAGCTTCGACATACACACGGCTTGTCGCGGTACAGCGCTGTCCCGTTTGCTTCATGGCCCCATCCACTACAAGGCGGGCTGCAAGATCCAAATTAGCATCTTCCAGGACAACTGCAGGATTTTTCCCGCCCAGTTCAAGTTGATATTTTTTCCCATTGGCAGTCGCGAGCTTCGCAATATGCTGTCCGACTGCATTGGATCCAGTGAAAGTTACTGCCGCCACATCTTTGTGGGTGGATAGGATATCTCCCATGACCGATCCTCTTCCCAGAACGAGGTTCAGAACACCCTTAGGAAAGCCTGCATCTTTAAAAACTTCAGCTACTTTCGCCGCTGTAATGCCGGTTTCTTGTCCGGGCTTCCAAACTACCGTGTTACCGAATACAAGAGCAGGAGCAATTTTCCAAATTGGAATGGCAATTGGGAAGTTCCATGGTGTAATAGCAGCCACTACACCAACCGGTACCCGAACTGCAAGCAGTGTTGTTCCGTCTGATGCAGAAGGCAGCACTTCCCCTTTTGTACGATAGCCTTCCTGTGCATAATACCTTAGAATTGACGCTCCTCTTAGCGCTTCACCCTTGGTTTCCACAAAGCGCTTTCCCATTTCTAAAGTAGCCGTTTTTGCTATATCGTCTGCACGTTCTTCCAAAAGATCCGCAGCTTTCCGAAGAAGTTCCCCGCGATTCACAGATGACATCGCTTTCCAGCCTGGTGCAGCTTTTTTGGCTGCCTCTATAGCTCTTTCTGCATCAGCAACTGTAGAAACCGCAGTGAAGCCAATACTTTCATTGGGCTTAGCCGGATTAAAGTGCTCGCGTTTTTCACCCGAAGACGCCCCGGTCCACTGTCCATCAATAAAGTTTAGGTAATCTGCCACAACGTTCACTCTCCCTGAATTTTTTCGATTTGTTCAACTGAACCGGATAATAGCTCAATTCTCGTTGATTGTGTCGTGCAATATACAGACCTGCATCCCCGGTACTTGTAGAGCTTTAAATTCGCGCATGACAAGCTCGATGACAGACAGTATACATACTGTGCATGTCACCGGAGTAATCATTGGTTTCATCGGCGTGCATCATTTAACAGTAAAACAATTAACCGTTTTCAGACCAGCGCGTATTTCACCCGTTGAATTTTTCAGCTATACGATTTACCGATGAATCGGAGATGCCGCTGTACGACAGGCCATTAAAAAGAAAATAACCAGTTTTACTATAAAACGGCCTTTTTCGACACGAACATTGTGTTGAGCGGTCATTTTTTAAGTAAGAACTGGCTCTCATCTACGTTATCGCTTTGTTTTTCCAACAAAGTCAGGTAAGATTTGACAGTCTTTCTTAAATAACGTTATGCAGTCATGAATTATTTATGACATTTTAACTATAGCAATAACGTTTGCATACTGTCAATCTAATTTCTCTACAGATTCGACAAAATTTTTTCGAGAGTATTTAAAGTGAAATCGCCATCGCGATTTCATCGCACGCCGGAAATTTTGGGCAATGGATACAATCGGTCCAAACCTTTTGCGGCATCTCTTCCTTATTGATAACGGTAAAGCCGCATTTCTCAAAAAACACAACCTGATAAGTCAAAGAGATTAATTTCGGAATCCCTAACTTTTTCGTTTCTTCTATAATTTTTTCCACCAGAATTTTTCCAATTCCGCGTCCTTGAGCTTTTTTATCCACGGCAAGAGATCTAATTTCCGCCAGATCTTGCCCTAAAATTGCCAAACTGGCTACCCCCAGCACTTCACCGGCTTCTTCTGCCACAAATATGGATTGTATATTAATAATGAGCGAGTCCCTTGTTCTTGGGAGCAACAGTTCCTCACCGGCATATTGGTTGACCAGCTCATATACACGGTCAATATCATTAAGAACCGCCTTGCGGACTTTAATCATATTCATCACCTTTACATTCAATCTAATATGTTCATCTTACTGACTCACATGGCATGAAGTCAATAGATGTTTTAATAATTATTCACATATTTTAATATTTATACAATCTTAGTCTTTATTTCTACCGTGTAACCACTGTATAATACTGTTAACCTACTATATTATAAAAAGATGGGAGATTGTGTAATGGAGCCACAAACTTTTTTGCCCAAAGGCTTTTGGTCGTGCGCCAAGAACGTCGGAATTAAAGATGATACACTGGATTTTACTGTCATTTATTCCGAGACCCGTGCAGCCGCAGCTGCCTTGTTCACGCAAAACCAATTTTGCGGGGCACCGATAACGGTCGGGAAAGAAAACATAAAGGACGGAAAGCTGCAGGCTTTTGTCATCAACAGCAAAAACGCAAACGTTGCAACCGGCAAACAGGGAATCCGGGATGTTTATACGATCACTGAAGCCGCAGCAACTGAACTACACATTGATTCCAAAGATATCCTTCCCTCTTCAACAGGGGTTATCGGAGTTCCGCTTCCAGTGCAGAAAATTCTCGAAGGTATTCCCGGCATCAAAAAAGAGCTGAAGCAGGATGGATTAAAAGAATCTGCCGAAGCCATTATGACAACCGATACGTTCCCGAAATTTCGTTCCCGGAAAATAGGTGATGTCACTCTATGTGCGATTGCCAAAGGTTCAGGCATGATTGAACCTAATATGGCCACGATGCTGAGCTATATCATGACTGATGCAGAAATTACCCCTCAAACATTACAATCGATTTTGCAGCGCGCAGTTGACGTTTCCTTTAATATGGTTTCCGTAGACGGTGACACAAGTACAAGTGATACCGTCGCTGCAATGGCCAACGGCTTGGCAGGACCCGTAGATCTGCATGAATTTGAACGGGAATTAACCGGGATGCTGATCAGCCTTGCAAGGGACTTGGCTAAAGACGGGGAAGGAGCCACGAAACTTGTTGAAGTACAAGTTTCCGGTGCCCAAAACAATGACCAGGCCAAAACCATGATGAAATCAATTATCAACTCACCATTGGTAAAAACAGCCATTTTTGGTGAAGACCCAAATTGGGGCAGAATCATTTCAACAATCGGTAATGCAAAATTCCCTGTTGATCCAGAAAAAATTTCCTTCTCATTTGGAGGGCTGTATGTATTTCGGGAAGGAGAGCCAGCACAAACGGATAGAGAGGCCTTGGCAAATTATTTAAAAGGCGATGAAATTGTCATAACCATTTCTCTTGGTGACGGCCCGGGAGCAGCAACAGGTTGGGGATGCGACTTATCCTACGACTATGTGAAGATTAATGGTGAATACACAACGTAATGTGCAAGTGCCGAAAGCTGAAAGAGAGCAGGAAGCCCCGCTCTCTTCTTTGTTGCACCTATTACATGCTATTCAGTTAAAGTCAGGCTGCCTGCCCTTCGACCCGCTTTTCATATCTTCTCATTTTCTTTTCAATAGCTGCAAATAAGACTTCAAATATCCAAGAAAGGACCCAATAGATAATGGAGGCTACTAAATACATCTCCAGAAATCTATATCCATCGTTGGCAATGATCCTGGCTATAGCTAAAATTTCAACTACTTTTACAGCAAATGCCAGGGATGTCGCTTTAATCAGGCCAATAAAGGTATTTCCCAGATTGGGAAGGGCCACGACAAATGCCTGCGGTAAAATAATCCTCCACATTCCCTGCGCTGTCGTCATGCCCACAGAATGTGCTGCCTCCATTTGACCGGCGCTGACCGCATTGATGGAAGATCGAAAGATTTCAGCCTGGTATGCCGATGTATTAATGGTGTAGGCAATAAAAGCATAAATTAACGGCGAGATCCCTGTCGGATCAAAGCTGGTTCCCCATTTTTCATTCACAAACTCCAATAACACCGGTACACCATAAAAAAACACGTACAGCTGGACAAGTAGCGGTGTGCCTCTGATAAAGGAAATATAGATAATGAACAAACGGTTCAGCACCGGAATTTTATAAATTCTGCATAAAGCAATCAATAGGCCTGCAATGAGTCCGAAAAACATGGCTACAACGGTGATAGCCATTGTGGCAGGGACTCCCTTTAATACTTCAGGAAAGTGTTCAATGGCAAATTCCAGGTTGATAATTGACGAAAGCAATGCCGCCCCTCCCTTCTATTACTGCCGGGATAAACTGACCCGGCCTTTTTTAAATAATTTTTCCAGATAACCGATAATACTTTCTATTAATATACAAGTCCCCCAATATACCAACGAAATCACGACATAAATTTGGAACATACCCATTCCATGATTATTCCCAAGAATAATTCGAACTTGCCCCATAATATCGATAATTCCAATCGTGAAAGCAAGGGATGTATCTTTCAACAATTCGATGATGTTGTTGCCTAAATTCGGCAGAGATACAACAAAAGCTTGTGGAAGTATTATTCGAAACAACGCCTGAGGATAGCTCATACCTACACTGTATGCAGCTTCCAGCTGATCTTCCCCGACGGCCAGGTAGGCAGATCGGAATACCTCTGACAAATAGGCCCCTGTATGGAAAGAAAACGCGATGACTAGAAATACGAGCCGGTCCCAGCTGTTAATATCGATGTTAAAAGCAAGCAGCAGCTGCGGCAGGCCAAAGTACACAAGGAATAACTGCACAAGCAGCGGTGTACATCTTGTGAATGATAAATAAAAAGTCGCCAATTGGTAAAGTACCGGCTGTTTCTGTATCCGAATGACGGCAATCAGTACTCCCAGGATAATTGCAAAAAACAGTGACAATCCCAGCATCAATAAGGTTAGCGGAAGCTTTTGCAATACTTTTATAAATAAATCCATCCAGCCGGAAAGCCCTGAATACATCTCGCATTCACCCCCTAATGAAAATCCGTATTGAGGCGGCAAGCACCTCAATACGGAATGCAGGATTAATTGTTAAATTGAAATCCTTCTTCATTGATATACTCCAAATCTTGGAAAAAGTCTACACCAAACCACTTCTCCGCCAATTCTGATAGTGTACCATCTTCTATCAATTCTTGAGTAGCCTGATCAAACTCTTTTGCCAATTCCTCATGATCTTTATTAAACACAGTATAAATAGGCTCTTTTGAGATAATGCCAGCAACTTTCAAATCCAAATCCAATTCTTTTTGTATTTCATTAAACGTCGTCACATTGATGAACATTGCATCCGCCTGGCCTTTATCTACCATTTTGAGGTTTTCTGCATTGGATGGCGAATCCATGCTTTCCAACGTTAAAGGATGATCCGGATGCTGGTCATTGTACGCATTTAAAATCGCACGCAGTCCTCCGCTTGGTGAAACCGGCGGAAACTTTTTGCCAACCATGTCATCCAATGTTTTTATATCGTCCCTGTCTGTCTTAGTAACCAGTGATGTCAAAGAGTATCCGAATTCATGTTCCGGATAAAGAAACTTTTCTTCTCTTTCAGGATTTTTAAAGAACCAGTTGATGGCAAGGTCATATTTTCCGGTGTCCACACCTACCAAATTGGACTCTTCTTCTCCCCAAATATATTCAAACTCATAATCCGGCAGTTTCTTTTCAATTTCTTTCATATAATCCATGTCATAACCAATCGGTTCATTGTTTTCATCCGCATACAAAAATGGCGGGTTCACCTCATCACTGATCGCCACTTTGATCACTTTCTTCCCATCTTCCGTTTCTGAAGATGATCCTTGAGAGCAGCCCGCCAATACCAATAAAAGTGCTGCGAGTGCCAAGGCTCCTTTCCATACCTTTTTCATCCCTAATTCCTCCCTTTAAAATAACAAAATTAAATAACAAAATCTTGTTCTTTTGTTAATCTTCTTAAAAATCTTTTTGTTCTCTCATGTTTTGGGTGGATCAACACTTCTTGCGGTGTCCCCTGTTCAACGATATGTCCCTCATCCATAAAAATGACACGGTTTGCCACTTCACGGGCAAAATCAATTTCATGAGTAACGACAACCATTGTAATACCCTCTTCAGCAATTTCCTTAATGATCGACAGCACTTCCCCCACCATTTCCGGGTCCAATGCCGAGGTCGGTTCATCAAATAAAATGACAGAGGGGTTTAAGGCTAACGCCCGGGCAATCCCAACACGCTGCTGCTGACCGCCCGAAAGCTGAGACGGATATTCATCCACCTTCTCAGCCAAACCTACTTTTTCAAGTAATGCGCGACTGATATCTTTAGCCTTCTTCTTTGGCATTTTCTTAGCGACAATCAGCCCTTCCATGACATTTTCTATAACTGTTTTATTTTTAAAAAGATTATAGTGCTGGAAAACCATTGCCGTTTTTCTTCTTAATGCCAAAATATCACCCTTGGAGGCATGGGACCCTTCTACCGTAAAACCATCGATTTCAATAGTTCCTTCGTCGGGTTTTTCTAAATAATTCATGCATCTGAGCAAGGTCGTTTTACCTGATCCGCTCGGGCCGACAATGACTAAAACATCACCCTTTTGCACATCAAGATCAATCCCTTTTAACACTTGGTTATGCTTAAATTGTTTTTTAATATTTCGTAACTTAATCATCAAGACTCCCTGCTTTAACAGTAAGATTTGAATTGCATCCAAAGATTAACATAACTATTCTTAGTTGTAAAGTGTGAATTTAAACATATTCACAGATTTATATATAATGAATAAAAGCTTGACGGTAAAAAGTTAGTTAGATATGATTAAAACCGATAAAACAAGTAGGAATAATGTATCGTACGCACTTTTGACATAGAGGTGAAAAGATGAAGGATTTATTTATAAAAACAGACTTTCAGCAAAAATGGCTTGATCGATTATATGAAAAAGAAGCAGCATTCAAGAGCAAATCTGCAGAAACCGATCAACAGGCCAAGTTTCCAATGGAAAATATGCAGGAGCTTGTTCGCATGGGATATACCAGCTTGCCGTTAACAAAAGAATACGGCGGAGAAGGTATTGGCGTATACGATATGGTGCTTTTTCAAGAAACCATTGCCAGTTTTGACGCAGCTACCGGCCTTTCCATCGGCTGGCATATGGGAACCATTGGGGAACTCTATGAGAAAAAGCTCTGGTCAGAGGACCGGCTGAACTTTTTTGCCAAAGAGGTGCTGGATGGTGCACTTGTTAACCGCGCTTTAAGTGAGGCGCAAACCGGAAGCCCGACAAGAGGCGGCCGCCCCGGAACAACAGCAGTTAAAAAAGATGGACGCTGGGTGATTTCCGGACGGAAAGGATACACTTCCATGTCCCCTGCCCTGACTTACTTTTTAACTTCCGTATGGATTGAAGAAACAGAATCTATCGGATTTTTCCTGCTTCACAAAGATACCAAAGGCTTATCCATTGACGAAACGTGGGACGTAATGGCCATGAGAGGAACGGAAAGTCACGATCTGGTCTTGGATCATGTCCAAGTTGACGATTTCATGCTCGTAGAGAGCAGCGTCGGGCCGCGCGGCAGCCGAATCAATGGATGGGCTCTGCATATTCCGGCTTGTTATCTGGGCATTGCACAGGCAGCAAGGGATTACGCCATCCAGTTTGCCAACACCCATTCACCCAACAGTATCAAAGGAACGATCAGCGAGCTCCCCAATGTACAGCGTCTGCTGGGTGAAATTGAACTTGAGCTGATGAGAGCACGTCATGTGATCTATCATGTTGCCGAAGCATATGACGATCCGGAGCGCAGACAATATATTAAAAACGAACTGTCGGTCGCTAAATATACGGTTACGAATGCAGCTCTTGCAATTGTTGATAAAGCGATGCGTGTCGTGGGAGCAAAAAGCCTGCAGCTTTCCAATCCTTTGCAGCGGTATTACAGAGATGTCCGTGCCGGGCTGCACAATCCGCCGATGGATGATATGACATTGCAAAAACTGGCCATGACGGCAATTGAGGAAGGAAAATCAAAAGAAGAAAATTAAATATAATGATCATATGCCTCCGCAGCTGGTGCGGAGGCTTTTTTATGAAGGCCGCAATCGGAATTTATTAACGGTTCACGGATCCTGCTGTTTATACGATACATTGACAATGTACCGGATGGACAGGAAAGCTTTCCCGCTGCGGCAGTGAAAGGTTTAAGGGATCGATACACAAACATGAAGGAACAATCATTCATCGTATATATATTCCCATCATCGCTAACTTTTCAGTGACCATTTGTACGATGTCCTCCATCTCTGGCACTTGAGGTTCTCCAGTGACCGTTTTGCACGTTTGAACCCGAATCCGTATTCGAGGCTCTCTCCAGTCACAGTTTTGCACGAGCGAACCCTAATCGGGTACTCGAGGAGGCTCTCCTGTGTCTGTTTTGGACGACTGAACCCTAATCGGGCACTTGATACTTTTCCGGTTACTCGTAATCACTCATCATACAAAAACTTGCAGGATGCCTGTAATTCATTTCTGCTTTGAACCATTTAAAGTGCACCAAAATGAAAAGAGAGCATCTCTGCTCTCTTTTCATTCACTCATTTTTTCTTTTCGTCTTTTGCCGCTTTAGATCCTTTGCAGTTGCCGCATAGTTTACAGCCTGATTTAGCGAGACACATGTTCCTATTCCTCCTAAGAATCATTTGTCCGTTAATCAGAAAACCGGCGTAAAAAAAACCAGTCATGACCCACCCGTTCTTACCATAGAAAAGGATGGATACATGACTGGTTTGTTCTGCGTTTGTCCCGCGGTTGCAGCCGCGGCTAACAGAGTCGGCAGTCTTCTATTAAACGATGTGTTGTGATAAGGTTGCGCACTATTTTACCTGAACCGAAAAAAGGTAATTAATCCGGAAAGTAAATTTTGTACGTCTACTATTATCATAATTGCGGACTGGTCTTCTGTCAACACTTTTTTAAACGCTTACTTAATCTCCTGCATTTTAATAAAATGATTTTTCATGAAAAAGTTTCAATTTCCATCGATTCGGCTATGAGTGATATACATAATAAAATGCTTATTATAATGAGGTGAAAAAATGAAATCAAAAATTGTTGTCGGGTGTAAAACATGCGAAAAAAATTTATTAAAAAAACATTTTTTTACATCTCCCGGCCTTTCTGGCCCATATCTCCCTTTTCCTGTCCAAACTGCTTTTGAAGCAAAAGATCTGCCGGATCTCATGTTGGGGTTTACTTGTGATTTTTGTGGACGTGAATTACCCATAACCACAAAAATGCTGAAATTTGCCGCCACATTTTTAGACAAACGTTTCCATATTCATGTTATCAACCGCTCCATCTTCATTTCCAATGGTGAGCTGAGCATCACGATTCCGATTGGCCAATCCATTGAATCTATTGAGGACTACCTAGGAGGATTCCATGATGCCAATGCCCCAGAGATGCTTCCTACAGAAAAGGATATTCAGTTAATCCAGGAAGCGGTTCAGGATTTCGATCCTGCCAAATGGCATTTTACATTAAAATCTGAACATACAGAAAATGCTGCTGCAGGATATGACCCGATGGTATAAAACAGAATAGACAGGAGGCACTGGCAGGAGTCCCTCCTCTCTGATCTTTATTTGGACAAGTTATATTTTTTCAGACGTCTCATCAGCCATGATTGAGTCACGCCGAGTTCCTCTGCTGTCTTTCTTGTTGTTTTAAATTGATAATATGCTTTTGAAATGATATTTTTTTCTACAGTGTCAAGGATCTCCGGCAAAGTATCCCCCTGCTCAAAATCTCCCAATGCAAAAGTTTGTTGTTTTTCCGTTCTAATATAGGACGGTAAATGTTCTGAAGAAATGTTGTCACCTGTGGTGATAATGACTAACCGCTCTATCAGATTTTCCAGTTCCCGGATGTTTCCCGGCCATTCATAATTTTGCAGATCCTGTATGGCGTCAGGGGTAATATGGCATTGCCTCTTGTGTTTTTTATTATATTTCTCTAAATTGAATTGAACCAGTCCCGGGATATCTTCTATTCGTTCCCGCAATGCAGGTACACGGAGAGGCAAAACATTCAGCCTATAATATAAATCAGAACGGAAATTTCCTTTTTTTACTTCTTCCTTTAAATCCAAGTTTGTAGCAGCAATTACCCGTACATCAGACGAATGATAATCCGTGGAGCCGACCGGCAGATATTTTTTACTTTGCAAAAATTGAAGCAGCTTGGATTGCAGATGGAGAGGCAGCTCACCAATTTCATCAAGAAATAGAGTTCCACTATCCGCCATTTTGATCAATCCGGCTTTCCCCCCTTTGTTTGCCCCGGTAAACGCCCCTTTTGAATAACCAAAAAGCTCTGACTCTATTAAAGATTCCGGGATCGCCCCGCAGTTGATTTCGATAAAAGGAGCACCGCTTCTCTCACTTAAATCATGGATCCTTCTGGCGATGACATTTTTTCCTACACCTGTTTCTCCGCCCAATAATACCGTTGACTCCGTATGTGCGATTTTATCAATAATATTTAGCAGCGATCTATATATGTCGCTCCTTGATTCAAAAAAATAGGACTCTACCGTATTTTTTTCATAATTCATTCTCATAATTTCTTGCGTATACCTCTTTAACAAAGATTGTGTCTCTTCCAGTTCAGATGTTGTTTTTACAATTTCAGTGATGTCCTTGGTTTGGGCAATTATATAATCAATTTCCCCCTTCTGATTTTTAATGGGATGTCCGGAAACAATCAACCTCAATCGGCTATCACCATCCGGTGTTTGAACAGTACTTGCAGCGGCTTGTTTTTCAATAACCATTTTCGTGACTGATGGTACAAACACACCCTGCTCTTCCAGTAAATAAACATTTTTTCCTATAATAGTAGACCTCGGCCGATTCGTAAACGTCTCGCAGGCATTGTTCAACCACAGGACTTCTCCTTCTCCGTTTGCTATTAAAACGCCATCAGAAACGGCATTTAATATCTTTAAAAAATAAGGATGATCCAAAAGTTCCTGAATATCTATCAATTTTCAGCACCCTTTCAATGAAATTATGAATGGTAGTCAGAGTTTGAATTAAATTTGACTCAAAAAATCAAGATTCTCTCTTTTCCGCCATCTGTTTGAGTCAATTATAACTCAAAACAAAGAAAATTTGAGTCAATTTTGTCAAAAAAATTGTAAGCGCCCCCAAATATAAAGAAAAATGTAGCGAAATAGTGCTTTATTTACATAAAAAAGTTGGCACGCGAATTGCAATTATAAAAAATGAGTCAGAAAAAATACGTTTTCTTATATAGGGGGTCTTCAGCATGATTAAACAAAAAGTACAGATTGATATTCACCGTCTTATGAAAACGCTTGAGCATAGCGGTGAAATTGGAAAGCTGTCCCAAGGAGGCATCTGCCGCCTGGCATTAACGGATGAAGATAAAATGATGAGAGATGAATATGTTCAATGGTTAAAAGACAGCGGTTTACAGGTTCGCATTGATGACTTCGGAAACATTTATGGAAGAAGAGAAGGAAAGAATCCTGACGCTCCTCCGGTTCTTATTGGCTCACATTTAGATACACAGCCGGAAGGCGGACGTTACGACGGTATATTGGGTGTTTTAGCCGGCCTTGAAGCAATACGAACACTGAATGATGCTCAAATCGAAACAGACAGGCCTGTCGAACTCATTAATTTCACAAATGAGGAGGGAGCCAGGTTTGAACCGCCCATCCTGGGGGCCGGGGGGCTTTCAGGGCATTTCGACAAAGACTTTGTATACAGCCGGACGGATAGGGAAGGACGAACATTCCTGGATGAACTAAAACGGATCGGCTATCTCGGTGCAGAAAGTAACCGTATTCAACAAAGTTACTGCTACCTTGAACTTCATATTGAACAAGGACCAGTCCTTGAACATAAGGGGCTGGATATTGGAGTGGTAACGGGGATTCAGGGAATGGATTGGCTTGAAGTGAAAATAACCGGCCAATCGGATCATGCAGGACCAACGCCAATGAGCATGAGAAAAGATGCACTTTATGCTGCATCAAAACTCATTCAACTGATCCGCGAAACCGTCATCACTGAAAACGAAGAAGCTACGGCAACAGTTGGACGAATAGAGATTAAACCCAATTCCATCAACTGTGTTCCCGGGGAAGTAATTTTCTCTGTTGATGTCAGGCATTCAGATGATAAAGTGAAAGAACAATTAAGCAAACTGATCATAGAAAAAATAAGTATTGCTGCAGCAGCAGAACAAGTTAAGATTGAAACAAGAAAAATTTGGGAAACCTCCGCCAGCCATTTTTCGACTCGATTGGTTGAGACTATTGCAGATACAGCCAATGAACTCGGATATAGCAGTCAAAAAATGATCAGCGGAGCAGGGCATGACTCAAAATATATGAACGAAATCACTCCAACAGCCATGATTTTTGTTCCGAGTGCCGATGGAAAAAGTCATTGCCAGGAAGAATTCACAAGTCAGGATGCCATTGAAAAAGGTGCAAATGTACTTTTGCATTCCATATGTAAATTAGCCGGGGCATCTATTTAGTGCCCGCCGGCACTTGGTACATTTGATGAATAGCCTCTATGATACACAACAAGAATAGGAGTTTTATATATGTTTGCAGACTTGATTCTTAGGAATGCCAATATCTATACAATGGATAATCAATTCCCGGAAGCGCATACCATCGCAGTGAAAGATGGGAAAGTGTTGGCCTTTAATGAAGAAGCCCGCCAATTAAAGGGGCCTTCCACCAGAATTGTGGATGCCGAAGGAAGAGCAGTATTGCCTGGCTTCATAGAAAGCCACGCTCACCCGCTGCATTTTGCCGCTAATCTTTATCAACTTGACTTGCGGCCGGAAGTCACCCCTGATATCCAAAGTATTCTGGATGCAGTAAAAGAAAGGGCTGCCATTACACCAAAAGGACAATGGATTACCGGCATGAGCTGGGATGACAGCAAATTAAAAGAAAAGCGATTCCCAACAATAGATGAGCTGAGTGAAGCTGCCCCGGACCACCCTGTCTTTTTAAAGAGGACATGCGTTCATAACGCAGTGGTTAATCAAATGGCCTTTAAAGTGAGCGGTCTTCCAGAAAAGCCAAAAGATCCGGAAGGCGGACACTTTCATATCGATCCGGCAACCGGTAAACCAAGCGGCCTCATCCAAGAAAATGCCATGATGGAATTTGCAGTCCCTTCCTTTACGACGGAGCAACTTATGGAAGCGATGTTGGAAGCCCAAAAGCAGTTTTTTAAATGGGGCGTTACTACAATCCATGACATGGCGGTAACAAAAGAAGAATTTTTAGTTTACCAGCGATTGCAAAAAGAACCGGACTTTCGCATGAAAGTACGGATGTGGTTATGGGCAGTCGACCAGATGGGATGGACCGGTGTTCAGGATGAAGCCATCGGCCTTGGTTTAGAGGGCGTTTATGGGAATGACCATTTAAACATCCAGGGTCTGAAGTACATGCTGGATGGAAGCGTCGGCGGCAGAACAGCAGCTGTTCAGGAATCTTATGAAAACGAAGATGGCAATTTCGGAATTTTATATATGCAGCAAGAGCGTATAGACAAGCTCGTCGAAGAAGCCATCCAAAACAATATGAGGGTGTCCATCCATGGAATCGGAGAGCGGGCAATTGATATGGCTGTTAAATCGGTTGCAAAGGCGAATAGTCCAGAAAAAAACAAACCTATGCGCCACCGCATTGAGCACTGCGCTCTTCCAACAGATGAGCATCTGCATTTGATGTCACAGCATGGAATGATTGCCGGATCATCCATCGGTTTCATTTATTCCATCGGCGACAGCTATCTCTCCAACCTTGGAAATAAACGCGCAGAGTATGTATTCCCGCACGCTTCCTTTAAGGAACATGGCATCACTGCCCCGGGTAACTCCGATCTGCCGGTTTGTGACGGAAATCCGCTATTTGGTATTTACTCAGCCGTTACCCGCAAAACGATCGGCGGGCAGCAGCTTGGTACCTCTCAATCCATTGCTGTTGAGGATGCCATCAAAGCCTACACTGTGGATGCTGCCTATTCGGGATTCGATGAAGACAAAATCGGTTCACTATCCATTGGGACATATGCTGATCTTATTGTATTGGACCAGGACCCATTTCAAGCTGATCAGGATACCATCAAAGATATAAAAGTCATTCAAACGATTGTCGAAGGAGACACAGTGTTTGAAGAAGAGCCAATGCTCAGTAAAGCATAATTTTAAAACTACACCTAAGGGGGAAACAAAATGTTTAGCTCGCAAGAACAATCGATTTTAGGCGGAATTGTTATCTTTTACTTCTTATTTCTCTTCGCCATTTCTTTTTATATCAACAAAAAGAGTATTAAAACGTATGACGACTATAACGTCGCTGGCCGATCTGTATCTATGTTCCCGTTAATACTGACTTTCGTTGGAACTGCGATTGGCGGTTCTACACTGCTCGGGTTTATGACAAATGGTTATAGTTTCGGTATGGGGCAGCATTGGCTAAATTTCAGTATCTTTATCACAGGTGTCTTTATGATGTTCTTCTTCCTTAAGAAGATTCGCGCATACGGGGAAAAATACGATATGGTTACAATCGCCGACTATACCACATTGCGGTTTGGCGAAGGTGCCCGCTTCCCGACAGTCATCAGTATTTTAATTGCCTACAGTGCCATTACAGGTATGCAATTTATTGCAATTGCCACGATTTTAAACTTGACTGTTGGTATTAGTATAACCACTGGTATTATTGTTAGCTGGATTATGTTATCACTCAAGACCTACTATGGAGGCATGAAGTCCGTTATCTGGCAAGATGCTTTTCACGGAACTATTCAGACAATTGGTATTTTTATTTTATTTGTTGTGGTAATTATTGTTTCAGGCGGCTGGAGTCAAATCTCCGAAAATGCAGCGGCATTAGGTGAAGGAGCCAACTTAAGCATTTTTAACATCTCTACGGCAGAAGTATTGGTCTACCTGCTGACAATTGGAGGATATCAATTTGTCAGACAAGATCTGTGGCAAAGATTTTGGGCAGCAAAAGATGTGAAAACAGCTTCAATCGGTTATTGGATTTCCATTATTCTTGCCCTTGTAACTGGAATTTTTGTCATTATGATTGGCGTTGCGGGGAAATATGGCTTAAACATGGGAGAAATCAATCCAACGCTGGCCTATTACGCCATTTCAGAACATGTATTCAATTTCCCGATGGTCATCGTCATGATTATCGCATTATTGGCTACAGTCATCTCTACAGCTGACTCATTCTTCATGGCAGGAGCCTCATCGATCGTAAACGATGTCATCAGACCGCGAATGAAAGTTCAAGATGACCAGAAACTGTTAAAATACAGCAGATTGTCCGTAATCCTTGTTTCGTTTTTATCTTTGGTACTGGCTCTTTATATCCCCAATCTTGTTGATTTGTGGGTAACAGGAACAGCGATGCTCGTTTCCGCTTTGGTTGCACCGGTCACTTTCGGCCTTTTTTGGAAAGGAGCAACAAAAATTGGCGGTACAGTAGGTATGTGGGTTGGCTTATTCGTAGCGGTAGGCTGGCAATTGGCAGGACATCCATTCGGAATCCATCCGGTATTCTTGGGATTGCCGATCTCCATCATTTTAACAGTGGTTGTTTCACTGATGACAAAACCGAACGACCTGGACAACTATACCAGTAAAGAGGCAGTTTAAACAGCCTGCTTAAATGTTCTATAGAAATACAGTCCACTGATCAAAGGATCATTTCGTATCGAAAGGGAGGCTCCCTCGGGAAGCCTCCCTTTGCTGTTCTATCTTACCAGAATGAAATAATTCAATAATGAATAATTTTATGCATAATTGCAATGCCATTAAAAGAATGAGGTGTCCCCAATCCTTTTAACAAGCGGAATCCGTCCACATTTTTTGAGCCACACGAACTTATTTGAGTTGGCATGCTTTTTGCAATATATTTAACATAGACACTGAAAAAGTGAGGGGGAAGCAAATTGAAAGCGGATATCATTATAGAGAGTACCGCTGTGTTTACTGGCTTAACAGATCACCCTGAACATTTGTCTATTGCGGTAAAGGATAGCCAAATCATTGAGGTGAGCAGCCCTGACAAAGTGAAAAAATATGCAGGCGAAAGCACACGTATCATTGACGCTGGAGATCAACTGGTTATGCCCGGTTTTTTCGATTCCCATGTCCATGTCATGGCCGGAAGCCTATTTAACTACTATGCCGTTCCACTGAGCGATACCACTTCTGCCAAAGATGCTGCCAGGAAAGTAAAGGCCTATGCAGATGAGCATCCGGAGGCAGATTGGATTATCGGAACCGGCTGGGATCACACAGCTTGGGGAAATAAAGATTTTCCCGACCGCCACGACCTTGATCTATACATTCCTGACCGACCGGTGTTTCTGATTCATGCAGAAGGCCATTATGGCTGGGTAAATACGAAAGCGCTTGAAACCGCGGGAATTACGAAAGACACCCAAAACCCTGACTATGGAATTGTATACAAAGATGAAAGCGGACATCCTGCCGGAATTCTCATTGAGTCGGCCATGTCCCTCATTGGGAAATATGCCTATGACTTTTCTGAGGAAAGAAAAAGAAAAATGCTTCAGTCATTTCTTGACCACGCGGTGAGCCAGGGAGTGACATCGGTAAGCGATCTTTACTTAAGCCGTGCCCATGAACAGCTTGAGGGCTATTCCGTTTTTAAAGAGTTTGACCGCAAAAACCAATTGACTGTAAGATTGCATGTCTATCCACCATTGAACGGCGACTTAGAAAAAGCGAGGAAATTCAAAGAATCCTTCAACTCTTCCAAATTGAAAATGGCCGGCTTAAAGCAGTTTATCGATGGCGTTGTTACAGGATATACAGCTTACATGCTGGACCCATACAAAGACAGGCCTGAAACCCGGGGGGAGACCGGCTTTTCTAAGGAACAGCTTCAAGAATGGGTGACTGCGGCAGACAAAGAAGGCTATCAAATAAAGTTTCATACGATCGGCGACGGTGCAGTAAGAATGGGGCTTGATTTGTATGAACATGCACAAAAAGAAAATGGCAAACGGGATGCCCGCCATACTCTGGAGCACATTGAAGTCGTTGCACCAGAAGATATTCCAAGGTTTAAAAAGCTGGGGGTCATTCCTTCCGTACAGCCTTACCACATGGCGCTCATGCCGAGGGAAAGCCATACCGAACGAGTCACTGAAGATAAATTCCCTTACCTTTATTCAAACGCTGTCTTTTTTAATGAAGGCAACGTCATGCCGTACAGCAGTGATTACCCGATCGTTCCATTAAATCCGATGCTGGGCCTGTATCATGCCGTTACAAGAAAGGATTATTCCCTGAAAGACACATGGAATGAACAGGAGAAAGTAACGCTTGCGGAAGCATTGAAGGCATACACTTACGGATCGGCATACAGTGTGTTCCGCGAAAATGAATTAGGAACACTCGAAAAAGGAAAGCTTGCAGACTTGGTCATCCTTGATCGAAATTTGTTTGACATCCCTGAGCACGAAATTTTAGAAACAAATGTCGAGACAACCATCGTTGATGGTCAAATTGTTTTTGAAAGATCCGCGGAAACTGCTCAAAAGTAAAAAATCCGAAATCCCCCTTGCGGGGATTCGGTCAAAAATAAAGAATTATCCATATAACAACAGGAGTGAGCATCATGGAAAACAACAAAATGACAAGATCCCTTACCCTTCTGCCGGTAGTGCTTTTTGGTTTCTCTTTCATGGCTCTTGCAACCGTATTCAGCACTTATGGAGTTGCAGCTGAATTATCCCACGGAATGGTGGCAGGATCTTATTTATTGGCATTAATCGTCATGCTTTTTACCGCTTACAGTTATGGTCAAATGGCAAAAGTAGTACCATCGGCAGGCTCTGCTTATGCATATACACAAAAAGCAATGAACCCGTTCGTTGGCTTTATGGTAGGCTGGGCCATTCTCATGGATTATCTCTTTATCCCGATGGTGAATTATCTGTTGTTTGGAATCTTTTTCTCGGCGGCCTTCCCTGCCATCCCAAGCTATGTTTGGATTTTGGGGATGCTATTATTGGTTACAATTGTCAATGCAAGGGGAATCAGACTGGCCACCATGGCCAATGCATTTATTAGTATCTTCTCTTTGCTGTTCATCGTTATATTTATCGGCTTATCGGCAAAAGATATCATGGGCGGAGCCGGAACGGGCACCATTTTCAATTTTGAGCCCTTCTACAATCCTGAGTACTCTTTCTCTTATATCGTGGCGGGTGCTGCTCTTCTTTGCTTCTCATTCTTGGGATTTGATTCTGCTACCGCATTTGCAGAGGAAACGATCAAACCCGAGAAAACGATACCAAAAGCCGTATTCATTATTACCCTTGTCGGCGGCGCCATTTTTATGTCGGTTGCCTACTTTGCACATCATGTCTGGCCGGATTATACAACGTTTACAAATGCAGATGCTGCTTCCCACGAAATAATAACTGCCGTAGGAGGCAAAACATTGGCTTCGATGTTCCTGGCCGTTTATTTCTTTACTGTTTTCGGTTCGGCGATGTCATCCCAAGCAAGTGCATCGCGTGTTTTGTTTGCAATGGGCCGTGATGGCCAGCTGCCAAAGTTTTTTGGCAGACTGCATCCTAAATACAAAACGCCGACCAATAACATTCTTATCATCAGCGGCCTTTCTCTTCTATCACTTGTGCTCAGCCTGACGCTGGTCGCTTCATTTATTAATTTTGGAGCATTTATCGCGTTTATCAGTGTAAATATTGCGGTGATTTATTATTACTTTATTCGTCAAAAAAGGCGGTCCATAAAGGGCGTCCTATTATATTTGCTTCTGCCGGGAATCGGGGCTGTGCTGGATTTTTGGCTGCTTTTGAACTTGGATATTCATTCTAAAGTGTTGGGAAGCATTTGGTTTGCTCTTGGGCTTATATATTTGTTCTTCCTGACAAAAGGATTTAAACAGCGTCCGCCTGAACTGCGGCTCGAATCCGAAGCAAATACACAAGAAACTGCTTAACTTCTGATAGAATTCGAGCGTAAGAGAAAGTTATCGGAAACTATCAGGATCAACAGCTCGTTTTTTTTAAAAAAATAGGTTTATTCCCTATATTTTTTGGGAATATACAGAAATTCTGCAAAAAAAGAGGGAACTCCCCTTTCTTTTATATAAGCAAAGGGCTATAATATATAATTGTGCAGAGCAATTTCATAGTACAATTTTCTACAACATTGAAAAGGAGCGATTCTAGTGAGCAATGAAGCATTGAGACAAGAATTGGTTGAACTCGACAAAAAACATTTCATTCACCCAACATCATCTTTGCAAGAACAGCAAGAAAAAGGACCTTCTATTATATTTGACAGAGCTGAAGGCGTGCACGTATATGATATAAACGGCAAGAAATACCTTGAAGGTATGGCTTCCCTTTGGAATGTTAACATTGGATACGGTCGCAAAGAGCTTGCTGAAGTTGCAAAAGAACAGCTTGAAAAATGCGCATACGTAAACAGCTTTTCCGGCTTCAGTAACGAGCCCGCTATTCGTCTTGCAGCGAAAATTGCTGAAATCACACCTGGTGATTTGAATGCAGTATTCTTTACTTCCGGCGGATCTGAGTCAAATGACTCTGCATACAAATTAGTGCGCCACTACTGGAAAGCAAAAGGCAAGCCTGAAAAAACTAAAATCGTTGCACGTAAAAGAGCTTATCACGGAGTCGCTTCCGGATCTACCAGTGCTACAGGTATTGAGCCATTCCATGACTTCACAACTTCTTTAGCACCAGGATTCGTTCATGTAGACCCTGATGACCCAGAGGCTTTCAGAAAACTAATCGAAGAAGAAGGCGCAGATACCATTGCCGCATTCTTGACTGAGCCTGTCCAAGGTGCTGGCGGAGTAAACTTCCCTAAGGAAGGATATCTCCAAGAAATCCGCAAAATCTGTGACGAACACGATATTTTGTTCATTGCAGACGAAGTCATCAACGGCTTTGGACGTACTGGAAAAATGTTTGCTTCCGAACACTTCGGTATTGTTCCGGATGTATTGCTTTTGGCAAAAGGGATCTCAAGCGGATACATTCAATTAGGCGCCGTTGTTATTCGTGAAAAACTCCATAAAGATTTAATAGAACATTCTCCTGGCGTACTTATGCATGGATTCACATACAGCGGACATGCAACAGCTTGTGCAGTTGGTTTGAAAAACATCGAAATCTTGGAAAACGAAAACATGGTTGAAAACTCCCGCGTTATGGGTGACCTGCTCGGAGAAAAATTAAAAGAGCTTCAAAAAGAAACAGACATTGTTGGTGAGGTACGCCACTTAGGCCTTCTTGGTGCAGTGGAAATTGTGAAGGACCAAGAAACTGGCGAACGCTTTGCTGAAAAGCTAACTCCAAAAATTGTGGCAGAAGCCAGAGAGCGCGGTTTGATCCTTCGTAACGTAGTTTACTGGGAAAAAGATACAATTGTTTACTCTCCTCCACTCTGCATGACTGAAGAAGATGTAAACGAATTTGCAAGCATCTTAAAAGAAGCGATTTTGGAAGTCCAAAAATCTCTATAAAAAATGAAAGAGAAAAAAAGCAGTCCGGTCGGGCTGCTTTTTTTGCCCTTTTTAATCTGCATAGGAGCTGACGGCTGATTCAAATAATCATACAGGCCTTATCCTTTTTATGTTAGTCATTCCCCCTCTTTCCTACAAGTCAAGTGATCCCCCATACCCATGATGCCTCTTTTCAGTTATGATGGGTATTAAATAAACGTGTAAAGGAGAGAGGGCATTGAAAACTTTTAAAACAGCGGATTTATGTGATGACCATTCGGAGCAGCTGCAAATATGCAGTACGGTATTCCAGTCCTATGGGAAAAGGACCCGGTTTTACGGAAAAATTGAAACTGTCAAAGTACTTGAGGATAATGTACTGGTTCTTGAGGCTATAGAATCGGTTGCACCGGGATCTGTTCTTGTCGTAGACGGTGAAGGGTCAAGGCAATGCGCTTTAATGGGTGACCGATTGGCAGGAATTGCGGCATCCAGGGGACTGTCAGGGGTGATTATCCATGGATGTGTCCGGGATAGCGGTGCGCTAGCCGTATTGGACCTAGGCATATTGGCCGTCGGAACCCACCCGTTAAAAAGCAAAAAGGAAGGTAAAGGCGAAAGAGATACCCTTCTTAACTTTGGAGGAGTCACCTGGAGACCCGGAGAATATGTGTATGCGGATCGGGATGGCGTCGTTATTTCAAAAGATCCGCTTCTTTAATTTAAAAAAACATATAAAAAGCAGTCCGAGACATTTAATTCGGACTGCTTTTGCGGTTTACAACAACTTACTTTAATCCCAATACGCCAAGGCGCGCTTTTTCATCGCTTCCCTGTTTTGTTCTGTTGTTTTTGGGAGGTATTCTCCTGTTTGCTGGTCAATGATAATGCCGTAGCGGCGGATCAGATCCAGCAGATCTACTTCGCCATTCTGATATTTTTCCATGACATTCTCCGGGTCTTCCTCCAGCCATTTTTTACGGTTCAGTCTGATGTATTCACGAGCTGTTGCTGTTGCTTCTTCATCAATTTCAAACAGATCAATTTCACGGTCAATTTCCCTGATGACAACGCCATAGTCTTTTTCCGCCCGTTCAATGGACACATACTCATCAATGACATCTTCAAGGACGGCTTTCGGTTCTCTTTTAAGAGGATCACCCAGACCGCCGCCTCCTGCAGAAGGACGTGTGAAATAATCATTTTTTCCTACTTTAACGTTTGAGAATATGGTTCCGAGGAATTCCGTCTCTTCCCCGTCCCTTTGCAGTTTCACCCCATGTGGTGTGGAAGGAAGACCTCCAAAAATACCCCATGTCACTGAACGCGACCTGTCACAGCAGTAGGACATTACTGCATCATGGGCTTCTGTAAGAATACCGCCTTTTTCTACCCCGCATCCTCCGCGGTATTGCCCTGGACCGCCTGAATCTGTTACAATTTCATGCTTTGTAGTAACAACTGGTGTGAGCCTTTCCTGCCCTTCACAAGGCTGGATGCTGAGCCCCACTCCAAACACAGGAGAAGTTGCATTGGCTCCATCTTTTATACTGCGGCCTCCATGTCCGCCTGCCATCCAGTCATACCACATGAAGTAATTATGATAACCTTCACGTTTGTCGTCTCCTCCAATGAGCAAATACTCCAAGTTGAAAGAGCAGGCCAATGCCCGATCCGGCATAATGTTGGACCATAACTCAAAACAGGCGTTCATAATTTTTTCATAAGCCCCTGAGCAGAATCCTGTTACAGCCACCGGCCATGGAGCATTGACGACTGAATCTTCTGGAAGCTTGACGTGAACAACCCGGTAGAATCCGGAGTTTAAAGGAATATCAGGGAAGAATGTTTTTGTTCCGGCATAGGCTGCGGACAAAGATGAACCAAAAGCAGAGTTCAAGAAGCAGCCAATATATTTATGGGAACCGGACAAGTCATAGAATATCTCGTCATCCTTAATCGTCAACTTCACCTGAATCGGGATCAGACCGTCACCAAGTTCCGGGTCCATGTCAATATAGTCTGTTGTTTCCCAGACCCCGTCAGGAAGCTCTTTTACTCTTGCTCTTGTAAGGCGTTCTACATAGTTTTGAACCTCTTTAAATGCAGTTAATACTGTATCCAGGCCGTATTTTTCAATAAAGGCAATCAACTGTCTTTCACCGGTTTTTGTTGCTTCAGCTTGTGAGCGGAGGTCCCCAAGACGCTCTTCAGGAATCCGCATATTGGACACCAGGAGATTTGCCACGTCTTCCATGTACTCGCCTTTGCTCCAAATCCGCAGCGGAGGAATCCGCATTCCTTCTCCATAATGCGTTTTGGCATTCACATCGAACGAACCTGGTGTGGAACCACCCATGTCGGCCCAGTGCCCATTCACTTGCATGAATGATATCAATTTACCGCCATAAAAGACCGGGCGGATAATCCGCGTGTCATTAAAGTGGGTCCCACCGCGATATGGGTCGTTAACGATAAATACATCTCCTGGATGGATATCGTCTCCAAAGTCTTCAATGACGGCTTTTGCTGTCAGATGAAGTGTACCGACATGCACTGATATATCTTGCGTTCCCTGCATGATGGTATTTCCCTCTGCATCGCAAAGCGCAGAACTGAAGTCACGGTTATAAATAACGAAAGAATAGCATGTTCGTAATACTTGCTCTGACATTTGGTCAACGAGGTTCACAAATCCATTTTTCAGGACTTCAAATGTAACCGGGTCTAATTTAGTAGTAACTGTAGACATCGTCTCTCCCCTTTTCTTCGTTTTTCAGATGGCATGATTATTTACGGTTCATGATTATATTGCGATATTCATCAATTTTGACAGTATAGTCAGTCGGCACAACAATGGTGGAATCCAGCTGTTCTATAATGGCAGGGCCGCTGAATTCTGATAAAACAGGAATTTTTGTACGATCATAAATCGTTGATTCAACCATTCCGCCTGCTTCTTCAAAATAAACGCTGCGCGTTTCTTTTATTGCTTCTTCCAGCGTGCCTTTCGGCTCTTCTTTCGCAAAGACAGGCTTATTAACCGCTCCAATGGCTTCCACGCGCAAACCGTAAATTTCTACACCTGTGTTTCTGTCAGCAAAGGCGAACTCACGCTCATGCTCCTGATGAAACCTTTCGATCGCTTCATCCAATGACATAATAGGCCGGTCAATTGTGACAGATAACGTTCTCCACTGCCCGACATAACGCATGTCAATATAGCGGATTAAATGCATTTGCTCTTCTTCAATTCCTTCTTCATCCAAAAGCTTGGTCGCTTCTCTTTCCATCTCAATAAATTCTCTTTCCAGGTCCTCTTTCGTTACCTCGTTTGTATTGGCAACGAATGTTTTTGAAATGTCGTGTCGCACGTCCACAAGCAGACATCCCATTGCCGCTGCAACACCCGGGTGAGCCGGAACGATGACAGTAGGAATTTCCATTTCTCTTGCAAGGTCCGCGCCGTGCAGTGCCCCGGCTCCGCCGAATGCGACCAGTGCAAAATCACGCGGGTCATAGCCTCGCCGTACAGAAATTAAGTTTAATGCATCTACCATATTAGCGTTAGCCACTTGAATCATCGCATTTGCAGCGCCATGGGCATCGTATCCCAAAGGCTTGGCTACACGCTCTTCAATTGCTTTTACCGCAAGATCCTTGTCCAGTTCCATTTGCCCGTCAATCAGCTTCGTATTCAAACGGCCCAGGACAAGGTTGGCATCTGTATTGGTCGGCTCCTTACCGCCTTGTCCATAACAGGCAGGCCCCGGATCTGCCCCTGCGCTATGGGGTCCGTTTCGCAAGGAACCTCCGTCATCAATCCAGGAAATACTTCCACCCCCTGCACCAATAGTTAAAATCTCGATACTTGGAAAACCAATGGGGTAGCCATACTCAATATACCAGTCTTTAGTAATCCGCAATTCGTTGTCATACATCAACGAGATATCCGTACTTGTTCCGCCCATATCCAAGCCAATGGCGTTCTTAAATCCGCATAGATTAGCAATATGCTTGCTCGCAATTGCGCCGGCGGCAATTCCTGAGCTTGCCAGTCTCGCAGCATATTTAGGAACCGTCTGGGAGGTCATAACTCCTCCTCCTGAATGAAGGACGATAATATCACCATCATAGCCCAATTCCTTCATGTTGCCTTCCAGTGTATGAATATACTTGCTCACAGTAGGTCCAAGGACAGCGTTTACAATAGTTGTACTCATCCGCTCATGCTCGAAAATTTCAGGCAAAGTATCGGAAGATGTACAAATATAAGCTTCAGGCAGTTCTTCCTGTAAAATTTCCTTTGTCTTTTGCTCATTTTCTGCATTTACATAGGCATTAATAAAACAAATGGCGATGGCTTCAACTTGTCTTCGTTTCAAGATTCCGGCAAGTTCCCGAACCTCATCTTCATTGACTTCTTTCAACATTTCTCCGTCGTATCCGACACGCTCATCCACTTCAAACCGGTCTCTTCGTTTGATATAAGGTTCCGCCACATCACTGTAAGCATCCCACAGATCCAGCTTTGTCCCGCGTCGGATTTCCGGTACATCACGGAATCCTTTTGTGGTCACAAGAGCAGCTTTTGGAAGCTTTCGTTCAATTAACGCATTGGTTCCTACAGTGGTCCCGTGTGAGAACATTTTTATCTTATCCCCGGTTAATTCAGCTTTCAGTATCCCATTCATAATCCCTTTTTCCGGGTTGGAAGGGGTAGAGGATGTTTTGGTTACAAACATTTCTCCCGTTTTTTCATCATACACAAACACATCGGTAAATGTCCCGCCAACGTCAACTGCAACATGGTAGCCTGTCTTCGTCAAATTACTCATATTTTCGCCTCCGTATTAATCATATTTTTAAACTTGGTGTAAAAATCAAGATGTACTCTTCCCTTACGAATGCATCACCACCTTAAAGGTTTTTACTTTTGATAAATTCAGCGCCCGGTCCCGTCAGGATGAAGCCAATCACAGACTAAGACAAAAGACGCTTCTTCTTCAACAGCTTTATGCTTGCGGAGCAAGGTGTTTACGCTTTTCTTTTTCTACCTCAAATACTTTCTGCAATCCGATCTATTAATCTTTCTTTTTCACGTCTGATTGAAATTGCCTGATCAACAGTGATCGCCTGAAATCTTACTTTTGACATCGGTCTCATTTGTGCCAGTTTGCTTAAATCCGACCAAATGACTGTTCCGATTGTTACAAAACCCCCCCCGCCTGTTCCATCGGTTAATAAAATAATGACTTCTTCCTCATTCGGTACGATTACTGCACCGATAGGATAAGGGATATCCACAATATTACCGGGCATTCCTCCCGAACCAAACGGCGGTTTTTTGTCCGAGTAACTGATATGTCCGCCTCGGACTCTGCATCCTGTCCTGTTGGATTGAGGCTGAATCGACCAGTGACTGTTCAAAAAAGAAACAAGTCCTTCATCACGTATCAGATCACAGGTAATGCCTAAAACCACATGGACCGTTTCAGTTTTACCAAACTCGGGGATTGCTTCAGGGTTCAATTCTTTCCCAACATATTGCACAGCTCCAGGCAGAGGTTCTGAAAGAGCAATTTGATCTCCGGCCAACAAGAGTCTCCCGGTGATTCCCGGAAACGCGCTGTTTAGGCATGTCGATTTGCTTCCCAGCAATTCAGGAACGTCGAATCCTCCCGAAACACAGAGATAGCTGAATAACCCCTTCTTTATGTGGCCTATTTCAAGCAGATCGCCTTTTTGAACCTCAAACACTTTCCACATTGGCTGTTTGCGGCCATTCAATAATACTTCGGCAGGTGCACCTGTGACGATGGCTGTTGTTTTTTTATGAAATTCAATAACTGCCCCTTTCACCATCATTTCCAATGCTGCAAGCCCCCGTGGATTGCCCAGCAAAAGATTGCCAAACATAAAAGAGAATTTATCGGCAGCACCGGCAGGCGGTACTCCCTGATGATAATAACCTGTCCTTCCCATATCCTGAATCGTTGTGCGAATCCCCGGCTGCAACAACTCAATCATCGATTAAACTCCTCTTTAATCTGTGTGATGTAGTCCGTCGTAAGCTCGGCATATTTTGCTGCAGAAAAAGAAAGGGACTGCATTTTATATTCATATGTTCCATTCAGTACCTCTTCACGAATGTTTTGATACTCCGCTTTAGAGATCGGCCTGTATTTCCATAAATCTCCCGGGCGAGCCAGAAAATAGCTGTCCTTGAAAGGTTCCAGCCTTTGATAGACATCATAGACGGGTACAGCGGATCTACCGATTAATTGATAGCTTCCTGTGGAAACAGACGGATATACAACAGTAAACATTCCTCCAAGACTGAGTGCCCTCTCAGGGGTATAGGGCCTGGGGCTTCGGTATTTCGGGATCTCCAACATCTCGCTTTTTGGGACATCCAACGGATAACACCAGGCTGTACCGGGTTTAAAACCGATTGCTGTGATTAAATAAAGCGGTTCAGAATGATAACGTATCAATTCTTCTTTACTTTTAAAGCCGGCCAGTCTCATGACATAGTCAAAATCGGACCCTTCACTTTCCCCATGGTGGTCAGCGTACCGGCCAGAGATTTTTCTAGTTTCTTCGTCATCGTATAAAACAGGGATTTCAATAATACGGCCTTCGATATCCAAGCTGTCTTCCTCATTTTTCGTCCTGTCCACATCTCTCAGGTAGTCCAGCAGATGATGCGGAGAAATAACAGTAGGATCATATCTTACAAGATAAGACGTGTTGTTTGGATAAATTTCAGTAATCCCCGGGATGTTCCTCTTTCTCAGTTCTTTTGTAATGGATAGAGCCTTTAAAGTACTCTCTATCTTCATTTCCCGGGAAATTTCGCCATAAATATATTCGTCTCCGCAAAAATCAAATCTGGTTTCAGAAAAGAAGATCATGGTGCCCACCTCCCGGATGCTGTTCTTCATTAAACCTTTTCATTCTCCTGCTGACGGTGGATATACTGACTTCAAGTGCTCTTGCAGCTTCGGTGGCAGTTCCATATTTTTGCACCGCCAGCTCAATTAGCTGCTTTTCTGCCTCTTCTACGGCTTTTTTTAAAGGAATAATCCCTTTTATCGTTAAAAACCCCTGTTCCCTTGAATCCGTCTCCCATAACACCCGGTAGGCATCCTTTTCCGAAATCTCTTTACCTTTCGATACGACTATTAATCTTTCGATGACATTCCGCAGTTCCCTTATATTCCCCGGCCATTGATAACTTTCCAAAACACTTAAAGCCTCAGTCGATATTTTCTTTTCGTAGCCATTTCTTTCATTCAACTCTTCCAAAAAATTAATCGCCAAAGGGCCAATATCATCTTTTCTGTCGCGCAAAGGCGGAATTTGTATAGGTACCACATGGAGCCTGTAATATAAATCTTCACGGAATTCATTTTGCTGTACCATTTGCCGCAAGTTTTTATTTGTTGCAGCTATAACCCTGACATTAATGGGGATTGGAACAGCTGAACCAACCCGGATCACTTCTCTTTCCTGTAAAACACGGAGCAGTTTTACCTGCATGGCATAGGGCAGCTCTGACACTTCATCAAGAAAAACGGTTCCGCGATGACCTTGTTCGAAGAGACCGATCCTCTTGCTGTCAGCACCGGTGAAAGCTCCTTTTTCATGACCAAATAATTCGCTTTCAATGAGGTTTTCGGGAATTGCCCCGCAATTAATCGCAACGAACCCTGCCGATGAACGGCCGCTCAGCTCATGAATTCTCCTGGCAATGACTTCTTTTCCGACACCGGATTCGCCGGTAATTAATACATTAGATTCAAGCGGTGCCACAGATTTTATTTCTTCCATAAGGCTGGCCATTTTAACCGAGCGATAAATGACCGGTTCATTCTGAGACTGTTCAGCGGATGAGCTCACGTAATTTTCCTCCGCTGATACATCCTTGGACAGAACAATGACCCTCTTAATTTTCCCGTTTTCTCTTACTGGTGTAGCCGTGGACAGTACTGTGCCGTTTCTTCCTTTTTGTGTCAGCATCACCCTGTTGTTCCGCTCCATGCAGATGGCAATGATATTGGGTTTGAAGACACCTTTTTTTTCCAGCTCCGCAGCACTCTTCCCTACTAATTCACTGCGTGCCATTTCTCCCCAGAAGTTAGTAAAATAGGCTCCTGCAATTCTTGTAATTCTTCCCTTCCCATCGGCAACCAAAATCTGCTCATTGGAGAGTGAGTAAATGGCCTGAAGATCTTCATTCATTTCCCTTACAAAGTCAATTTCATGGACAGCTTCCTCCAGCTGATCTTTCAAATAGAAGTTATGAATGATTCCAGTCACTTTGCCATTTTCATATATCGGAGAGAATTGCCCTGATATGACTTTGAAGTTAAACGTATTTTCAATGCCAAACCATTTTTGCCCTTGGAGCACTTCCTCAAAAGATGTATCCATGCGGATCAACTTTCGGTAATCGCGGCCTTGGATCAGCCGTTTTTCCATTCCAAGAATCTGCTCTGCCTTTTCGTTCATAAACAGGACATGAAAAGACGGATCCAGGGTAACAATGCCCATCTCCGCATTGTTCAATGCATCATTAAAGGCTTTTAATTGAAGCTCATTCAAATAAGCATCGAGGCAATCCATGAACAGATATCCGGACGGCTGACTCGATGAGTCAGCTCCAACGACAATGGAGCAGTTGTGAATATGCTTGGCCGTTTCTTCTTCCCTGACAAACAGAAAATCTTTTCTCGGAATGATTCTGCTTTCCATTCCGCCCTTGGTCCCCATCGTTTGTTCCAGCAATGAAGAATCCGTAACATAACCTATAATCTTCTTGTCTGTTAAAACAAAACCAACATCTGTTTCCTTTTCTTTCAGAAGTGCAAAAACTTCTCTCACCGTCATAGTAGAATGGACGAAAAGCCTGATTGGCTGCAGTATACTTTTCCAATCCCAATGCATATTGGTTCCTCCGATTCTTATTCATTGTGACGGCATGCTATTTTTCATTATTGCAAGATGCATGCCAATTCTTTAAAAGTATAACTTTCCTGATCAAGACAACGTTTTCAAAAGGGGAAAAAGAAATTGTCCTATTCCTTATTTTGCATTTCTGAAAACCATTTTGCAATATTGAAAAGAACATAGCCGACTTTATGGATGTCGTTCCTGAGCGTAATGTCCGTGGTTGGCACCCACCCACCATACAACCCATAAAAACGAAAAATGTATAACTTTCACCCCATACAAAAATCCTCCGCCCACCTATAAGTGGACAGAGGATGAACATTGATCCTTACATGGATATTTGCGGCTTCATGTTCCCGTTATCATCCTTACGCTGCTTTTGGATAAACCAAATGGAAAGTAAGACAGCTGCGCCGATAAAATCACTGATGGTTTCCGGGAATATCATCATGAGTCCGCCGGCGAATAAAGCAATTCGTTCCCACATGAATGACTTCCGGGCATAAAATCCGACTACCGCACTGCTGACCCCGGCCATACCTATTAGAGAAGTGACAATTGCAATTATCAGTGCCAAAGGTGTGACATCTACCAATACTAAAATTGGGTTGTATATAAATATAAACGGTACGATGAAAGCCGCAATGGCAAGTTTTACCGCAATCACACCTGTTTTAAAGGGGTTGGCTCTTGCAATGCCCGCTCCCGCATAAGCCGCCAGACAGACAGGCGGTGTAATGTCTGCTACGATTCCGAAATAAAACACAAACATATGAACAGCAATTGGTGCCAGGCCAAACTCATTGATAAGGGCAGGTGCTGCTACGGTTGCCGTAACTACATAGTTTGCCGTAGTGGGAAGCCCCATTCCCAGAATAAGACAGGCAATCATTGTAAAAATCAGTGCCAATATCAGGTAACCGTTGGACAAAGCGATAATCCCGGAAGCAAACTTTGCACCGAGCCCGGTTATACTGACGACCCCTGCGATAATGCCCGCTGTGGCTACGGCGGCAATGACAGGAAGGGCCACTCTTGCCCCTTGTTCCAATACGTCAATCGTTTTCCTGAAGGATAAACGCGTGTCCTTTCTAACTAAACTAACAACAAATACTGAAACAATCCCCAATAAGGCAGCACGCTGCGGAGTGAAGCCTGAAAGGATCGTTCCGATCATAATGACGACAGGAAGAAGCATAAACCCATTTTTTAACATTAAATCTTTAAAAACAGGGAGCTGAGATTTTGGGAGCCCGAATATCCCCAGTCTTTTGGCTTCATAATGAGTACCGATAAAGATTCCAGTGAAATACAGTACTGCAGGGATTGCAGCAGCCAGCATAATTGTAGAGTATGGGACTCCCAAATATTCCATCATAATAAAAGCCGCTGCGCCCATAATTGGCGGCATTATCTGGCCGCCCGTTGAAGCGGATGCTTCCGTGGCCCCTGCAAATTCAGGGGTGAATCCGGACTTTTTCATCATCGGAATAGTAAACGAACCGGAAGCAACCGTATTTCCCACCGAACTGCCGGAAACCATTCCTTGAAGAGAACTGGCTACGACCGCTGTCTTGGCTGTCCCTCCTGTAAATCTTCCAGTTAAAGAAAAGGCAAGATCGTTAAAGAATTGCCCAATTTTAGTATGAATAAGCATGACACCAAAAAAAAAGGAAAAGGAAAATAAATTTAGCCGATATTTGGACGGGCGTTCCAAAAACCCCACTTTCCTGATACCACAAATTTGGAGCAAGCCGCTCTGCCGAAAAACCGGGATGGGATAAAATAGTGGTAGGAATATACTTCCCGAACATGGCGTAAATCATGGTAACGCTTGCAACGATGACAATTGGAAGTCCAACGGTTCTTCGAGTAGCTTCCAGGACAAGAAGGATTCCAATGATGGAAATAATGATATCCAACGTGCCATAGCCTGTGACTCTGCTACTTAAAATAGAATCAAAGAAAAAAATTTTATGGTAAGTCACATACATGGCTGTGAAGGCCAATAGGACATCATACCATGGAACCTTCTTTTGAGTTTTATACCATCCTTTTTTCGCCGGGAAAAGTAAAAAAATAATTCCCAAAGCTGTCCCGAGATGAATGGCACCCTGCTTTTGAGAAGGCAATGTTCCAAAGTAGCCTGTATATAAATGGAATACCGTCAATGAGACGCCCAATAAGGTAACGACCCACGCCCACTTTCCTATTTGGGTTCTAAATTGGTTTTCTCTGTCAAACTTCTCCAATATTTCTTGTGCATTCACATTTTGCTCTTTCATAGAAACACCTCTCCTGAAAGAAAAAGGGATGAAGCAAAAAAGTTCGGCCCATCCCTTCTTTTATCTCCCTTATTTAAGGTCTTCCAAGCTGTTGATCCCTGTTTTTTCACGCGTGACAATTTGGACAACTTCAGGATAAATATGCCCAATAAATGCAGCATTGGTCACTTCGGCTCCTTCAAACTCTCCTTCCCCCTTCACAGCCGCCAATGCCGGAACATGTACTGTCATGCCAAGATCCATATGCCCGTCGCGAATGCTTGACAGGTTCTCCAATGATGCTCCTGTCTCCGTATTAGTAACATTGACCCCGTCAACATGCTTATTCCAAATATTGGCCATCTCGCCTCCAAGCGGATAATAGGTGCCGCCCTGGCTCCCTGTACCCAAAATCAATTCACTCTTTCTGTCTGCCTTGTCTGCTTTTAACTCAGCAACAGGATTATCAACTGTTAACCCCTGTTCTTCATAATATTTTTTTGCACCCGGGTGGATTGGCAGGCCTTCCGCTCCATTTAAGGCATTTTCCAAAATCATATGCTTCGCCTGATCATGGGTATTTTCACTGGACTTCTCCACCATCACTTTCGCCAGCTCATACCCCAGCTCTTCATCAATGGTGTCTGTGTTCCCCATTAAAACAGCGTAGGCAGTCACAGTCTCAATATCGGAATCAAGAAATTCATACGTATCCTGCGGAATGGTATACCGTTTATATCCACTGTTTTCTTCGATATGTTGAATAGCGGCATCTGAAAGACCAAACATCTTCACATCACCAGTGGATGCTTGCAGACTTTCAATATTTCCGGCGGGCAATCCTAAAATTCCGATCGACACGTCAATGTTTCCGTCTTGTACTCCGTCAGCCGCATCGCCAAAGCCCTCTTGGTAGGCTTCATAATCCCCCTCTCCCAGACCATAAGCTTCCAATATCAGTCTGGATACTGAGTTTGTCTCACTTGCAGGAGGGCCAATGGCAATCTTCTTCTTCCCCCCACCGTCACTGCCGCTGCCATTGCAGGCAGCTAACAATATGGCGAACACGGACAAAATGACAATCATTGCATATCTGTTTTTCATCAATTTCCACCTTCCCCTTCCCGTGAAATTGTCCCTTTCAATCCGGTTTAAAATGGACGGGCCGCAGACTCCGGTCAGTTACCCCATTTATATTCAACAATCAAGCAAGTTATTCGCACAAACTCACACTGTGGAAAGGTAGACGCTGGACATGAAAGTAGACAAAAAAAAATTGGCAATGAATGTTTACAATTTCATCGCCAAACAGTTTAACTTTACAGGAAATGGAGAATATTAACTCTTACATTACTAAACCGCCAAATATCCCTATGACAGGGTATTTCAAAATTCACATTTGAAACAGACAGGTTATCATTCCGCTTATTAACGAGGATCAGGGTTGTCCGGGGACTGAATTTTGTGCCTCAGCAGGAAAAACTCACTTAGTAAACAACGATACCGGCAACACCTGCAGCAAAGATCACTAAAGCCGGATGCCATCTAAATCTGAACAAAGCAAATAAGCAGAACAAGAAAACAACGGCGCCCATCATGGCTTCTTTCGTCCAAGTAAAAAGACCATTCGACTGTGCAAATGAATAGGCAGCAAAAATGATTAAAGCCGTCACAATAGGACGCAAGCCGTAAAAAGCTGATTGAACAGCAGGTACTTCGTTGATTTTATAGAAAAAGACGGCAATCGTTAATACGATTAGAACAGATGGAAGGGTGACAGCCACGGCAGCTGTAACCGCCCCTGGAAATCCCATCGTATGAAACCCGACGAAAACAGCTGTATTGGTAGCAATGGGGCCTGGCGACATTCCAGCTATCGCGATTATGTCGATCAACTCTTGGGATGTCATCCAACCGTGCCTTGTGACTTCTAATTCAATGATCGGCAGAATAGCATAGCCGCCGCCAAAGGAAACAAAGCCGATCAACAAAAAGGTAAGAAAGATATCTAAAAGCATTGTACTCGCCTTCCTTCTTAAACTTATTTATCAGCAGAAGCCGACTTTTCCTTCGGTGCTTTTGTTTTTTTAATTACGATTCCGCTTACAATACCCGCAACAATCATCAGAACCGGATGTACATGTAAAATGGCGAGCAAGAAAAGAGCAACAATCATCAACGCCAATGTGAATGTATCTGTGATCGCCGAGCGAACTGTCCCCCATGCAGCATAAAGAATCAACGCCACGACTGCAGGCCGGATCCCCATAAAGGCTGCTTCAACATGCGGGTTGTCCCGGACAGCTATAAAAAGCAGGCTTAATATAATGACGATAATAAAAGTCGGTATCATCATGCCGAAGGTTGCAAGGAGCGCACCACTGACTCCCCCTACCCGATATCCGACGAATGCCGCCGCATTCACAGCAACAGAGCCGGGCGCTGATTGTGCCAAAGCAAATGAATCAATGATCTCTTCATCTTTGAGCCATTTTTTCTTTTCCACAACCTCTTTCTTCATCAATGGCATCATGACAAAACCACCGCCAAACGTAACCGGGCTGATCTTCATGAATGCCCAAAATAACTGCAGGAGCAAATACAGTCTGTTTTTGTTCATGCATCATGTTCCTTTCTGCTTTCTTCCTTTTTTAGAATAAAGGATCAATATGGAAAGTAAGATTGAAACACTTGAATCGCAGCCCCCAGCGCAATAGCCTCCTCTTTCAAAGTTCCTTTCTTAAAAACCGGGGCAGATCCCTTTTCCGGCATATACAGATGCGCAACAGCATGCTGGACCGCCTCTGTATAGAAAAAAGGTGTTTCATATACTAGGTGCCCATGAAGAACGACAAGCTCCGGCCTGAGAGCATTGATCATATTGGCTAGGCCGACCCCATAATAAAAAGCTCCTTTTTTGGCAATCCGGATGGCCTCCTGGTTTCCTTCTTGAATCCGTGACAAAAACCTATTCAATGAAACATTCTTTTCACCACTGACTCTCTCATATTCTTTCATCATCGCGGGATAAGAGGTATAAGCCGCCAGACATCCTTCATGACCGCAAGTACAGACTTTGCCATTCGCCTGTACAATGATGTGGCCCAGGGCACTTGTATCTCCCTGACCGGCAGTAAATACTTTGCCGTGGTTCACGACACCTCCTCTGATTCCGTAGCCGTTAATACAATATAAGATATGGCTGAATGTTTCATTATGCCGGACAAATTCTGCCACTGCTGCACTATTGGCTCCATTATCCACCAAGATCCGGACAGGGAACCGTGCCAGTTTTTCACGGACAGCTACATTTTCCCAGCCAGATGAAAGAAAAGATTCAGGGTTTCGCATCCTTCCTTCTGTCCTGAGAACCGGCCCGACCGTTCCAACTCCGATCCCAAGCAACTGCCCATAAGAAATTCCGTATTTATCCAACCATTTTTCGATCACATGATGCAGTTCCTCAAAAACCACATCGGGCGTGTGGTTGTCAGTCATTTCCATCTGATGGTGTTCTACAATCGTATAACCAACGGTGGTCAGAACTGCTCTTGTTTCCGTTCTGGAAATATCAATTCCTATCATCCAAGCTGCATTTTTTTCTGCTTCATATAAAATGGGGGGGCGGCCGCCGCTTGAAAGCCCCACTCCGCCTTCTTTAATCCAGCCTTTTTGAAGCAGTTCTTCAAGTGCACGGGTCATGGTTGTGGACCGCGCCTGCAAAATTTCAATTAATTCCGCCTTGGATATCAATTTTCGTTTATGGATCTGCCTGTATGTTTCCTTTAAAAACTCATTTTTTCTGGAATGATCGGAAAGAAATTCCTTCAGCAATGTTGGCCCCCCTGTCATACAAAAGTGCTTTCTTTACTTTATTCCTTTTTGGAATTAAGTGTACTTATACTCTAGCTCTTTCGCAACGGATGTTCAAGTTCTTTTTATAAAAAAAGAACCTTTTCCTGAATGGAAAGGCTCTAACTCAACGCGTTGCAACATAGGCAGCACAGAGAAGCGGTTCATCCTGCTCGTGGTAATCAATATATCCTCCAGGATTAGCCGTGAATCCTATCAATTCATACTCATCTTCAACAAAACCCCCACTTGATAGGTTTTTCGCTAGAAATTTAGATTGAAGATTGTCCGGATGACCATTTGGATAGAGATCACGCAGGGTTCCGGATGATCTCGCTCCGGATTCATAAAAAATATGGTACCCAAAAACCTTCGTTCTGTGATTGCAATACGGTGCCAATAATTCTAATGGCAGCTTGTTATTAAACAATGAAAAATCATTAAAGGATAATACATCAATAACCACATCAATAGATCCGTGCTTCAAAGGAAGATCCAATTGGCTGTTCACCAGATAGATTACTTTTAATGCCGGATTGAAATGCTCAATTTTTCTTTTTAGCTTCCTCAGCATGTCCATCGTGTTACCACAAAAAATATAAAGTGCATCGGGGGAAAGAGAACAGAGCAGCTTTGGAGGAAAGACATATGTTTCCACATTTGTTTCCAATATGACTTTATCAGTGAAATCTGCCTTCAACATTCTTTTGTAAATCCATTGGTTTCCTTTTTCCAGCAGGCTGATAAAGCCGGGAGTGATCATTTCAATCATTTGCTGGTCATAAATATAAAATTCGTTTTGCGGCGAAGCGCTGGAATTAGGGGTAACAATAATTCCATCTTTGATTGCCGCTTCATACCCGCATTCACATCGAAACGACCCTTTCAGCACATGTTGGCCTTTTATAAATGCATCTGTTACGTGCAAGGTCTCATGGCAGCGGGGACAGTAAAACAATGATAAAGACGACAGAGGAATCCCCATTTCAGCCGATGAACGATTCATCAGATGAACAGAGTTAATTTTTTCATCAAGCATCGAAATGGCTTCATCAATTTGGTCCCTTTCTTTTAAAAGGACCTGTTTCTTTTCCATTAATACTTTTAAATAGTAGTCTACTTCCTCCAAGTCGACGAAATGGGTTATCCGCCTGAGCGACAGAACTTTATGAATCTCCTGCAAAGTAAATTGCAGTTGTTTCAGCTTGATGATCAATTCCATATCTTCTGTGCATGTCGGGCCAAACGAATAATGTGACCCTTCCTTCGTCGGAATAAGCAGACCGATTTCAATATAGTGGCGGATGGCATCGACCGTTACATCAAACTTTTTTGCAAACTCCCCGATTTTCATGTTTAAAACCCCACATTTTCTGTATCCCTATGTTAGTTATACAGCAAACACGGGGTATACACAATATTTTATTGAATTGCCGCAAAAAACCATGATTGACGCGGTGTTCACCCAATGATTTACAATGTTTGTAAGCGCTTAACTTTCTTTGAAATGGAGAGGATGCAATTGTCCGTTTATGCAGATTTCATCTTGTATAATGGCAGTATATATACTGCTGACAAAAGAAAAAGCTGGGTCGAGGCTATAGCTATAGCTGACGGTGAAATCCTGTTCACCGGTACAAATAAAGCTGCAAAATCCTTTGAAACGATGGATACGAAGATTATTGACTTGGAAGGAAAAATGGTGCTGCCCGGTTTTATTGATAGTCATGCACACGTGAGTATGGGTGGTGCAGAATCTCTTTATACGGTGGATTTGAATGATTGTAACAATCAAGAGGAAGCAGCCGAAGCAGTGAAACAATATTTGAATGAGAATCCCGAATCCGAAGTCATTCTCGGAGTGGGATGGGGAAATGCAATTGGAACAGGAATTGGGCCAAGAAAGGAAATTATCGATCAGATTTCTCTTAATATTCCCGTTTGTCTGTATTCCGAAGACCACCATTCTATCTGGGTCAATTCTAAAGCTTTGGAACTGGCTGGTATCACAAAAGATACCGTCAATCCAAAAGGAGGCGTGATTGAACGGGACCCTGTTACAGGCGACGTATCGGGTACATTAAGGGAAAGCGCTATGAATCTTGTGACATCTAAAATTCCTGACTACACTATCGATCAATATAAAGAAGGAATTCTGGCGTATCAGGAAATGGCTGCCGCCTGCGGCATCACTTCTGTCCATGAACCTTTCATGAAAAATGGAAATGCCCTTGAAGCATACCGGCAACTGGAAAAGGAAGGCAAGCTGTCCATTCGCTACAGAAATTCTCTTTTTGTAGATCCTGATAAAGATATGAACCAGGTAGAAGAGCTGGTGGCAGAAAGAGAAAAAAATCGTGAATATACGTACTTCCAGACAAATTCCGCGAAATTTTTTATCGACGGTGTTGTCGAAGGGGCCACCGCTTATCTTGAAGAGCCCTATAAACATATTCACTCTCACGGGGAACTTGTCTGGGATCCGGATGTTTATAAAAAAACAGCGGCAAAGCTTCATACGGAGCGGTTTACGATCCATATTCACTCCATTGGCGATGCATCTACCAGGATTGCTTTGGACGGGCTGGAATATGCCCAAAATGAGGATCAGCCGTTTGATTCCCGCCATGCCATTACCCATCTGCAGCTTGTTAATCAGGAAGATATCAGCAGAATGAAGAAACTGAACGTGGTGGCAGTCCCCAACCCGTATTGGTTCAGGAAAGACTTGGATTACTATTTTCATATTGAAGAGCCTTATCTCGGCAGTGAAAGAGCGGAAAGACAATATCCGATGCAAAGCCTGTTTGATGAGGGAATCATTGCAGCCTCTGCCAGTGACTATCCGGTCACGATGGACTTCCATCCCCTAAATGCCATTCAAATGGGGGTTACGCGTCTTGAAATCGGAAAGTCTGCTGAACATCTTATCCTCAATCCAAATGAAAGAACAACCCTAGCCAACATGATCGACAGCTTTACAATCCATGGTGCCTATTCTTTGAGGATTGATGATGTGACAGGCTCTATTGAGAAAGGGAAAAAAGCCGACTTGGTTATTTTGGACAAAAACTTATTTGAGGTTCCAGAGGGCGAAATTCATCAGGTGAAAGTTTTGATGACCTTATTTGAAGGACAAGAAGTATACCGTGATCCGGAGTTTACAGCTGTGCCATCACCATAAATGAAAGGATTTGATTAAATTTGCGGAAACCGATCAGATGGTTATTATCTATAATGCTCATAGCCGCCATGTTTTTAACTGCCTGCGGATCCAGCGGGTCTTCCGGCGGGGAAACGTCCGAAGAGAATGTGTTGAATGTATTTAACTGGTCTGAGTATTTGCCTGAATCAGTGCTTCAGCAGTTCGAGGAAGAAACAGGGATTGACGTGAACTATACAACATTTTCATCAAACGAAGAAATGTATGCCAAACTGAGCAGCGGAAACCTTGGATATGACATCGCTGTTCCAACCCTTTTCTTTATTGAAATGTTAGTAAAAGAGGACATGCTCGAGAAAATTAACACGGACAATATTCCTAATTTAAAAAATCTGAATCCTGATTTTACAGGTACCTTTGCCGATCCCAAGGATGAATACTCAGTTCCATATTTATGGGGGTCTGTCGTAATTGCCGTTAATAAAGACCTTGTAAAAAAGGATGTAAAAGGCTTCGCAGATTTATTTGACCCTGAATTTGAAAACAGCCTTGTCATGCCTGAGGATAACCGTGCATCTATCGGTGCTATGCTGGGAATTCTCGGCTATCCAATCAATAGTACAGATGAAAAACAAATTGAAGAAGCCGGTGAATTATTAAAAGATTTGACCCCTAACATTAAAGCATTTAACGGAGACAACCCAAAAGGCCTTCTGATCACAGGAGAAGCAAAAGCCGGAATCATGTATAGCGCTGAAGCAGCCCTGGCGAAGCGGGAAAATCCAAATATCGAAATTATTTTCCCTGAGGAACCATCTTTCCTGTGGCAGGATAACTTTGTCATTCCAAAAGGAGCACCCCACAAGGAGAATGCTGAAAAGTTTATCGACTTTATTTTAAGACCGGAAATCAGCAAACAAATCTCCGAAGCCTATCCGTATGGCAATCCAAACGCAGAGGCGGTAAAGCTGCTTTCTGAAGATATTCAGCAGGAAATGAGTATTCCCGAAGAATTCTTTGACCGCGCGGAATACGCCAGAGACGTTGGAGAAGCAACCGTCTTGTATGACCGGATTTGGACTGAAGTGAAGCAGTAATATAAAACAAGCTTCGGCATTTGCTCGAAGCTTGTTTTTATTTATGCGCAGAGACATATTCAGCTAACACCGGAAGAATATTTTTCTGCTTGCTTTCCATCAATATCTTCATCTAGGATAAGATAGTCCAGTTCTGCTTTTGATGTGGAACGGTATAATTTCCCCTGGACCAAATAAATGCCCATCCCCAAGACGATCCATATGCCGATAGAAATTCTTGACGGAACTTGTAAAAAAGCAGGCGAAACCGGGATAACGAGCAACGCTAAAAATATAATACTAATGATTGCTCCCAGGATCGATAAAACACTTTTTCGAGCATAACTTTCCATATTATTACCACTTTTCTTAATATTCAAATATCCAGCTGCACAGGTGTAGAAGTAAGCAAAAGCCAGTCCAAAAGATGACATTGGAATAATCCAGCCCAAAACCTCTCTCCCGAACCAAGGAGCCAGCAGGCAAAATCCTATACAAAACATAACACCTACATATGGTGTTTTATATTTTGGATGCAGCTTTCCAAACATTGCCGGCAGCGCCTTAGCTCGTCCCATTGAAAATAATAACCTGCTGGCTGAAACACAAAAGCCATTAATTCCGGTTAATATACCCATAATAAGAACCATAACCAATAAAGAAAGTCCCAATTTTCCGAATAAAATTGTGACAACGTCTCCTGTTGCCCAAACTGGATTACCTTCCAATAACTCTTGCCAAGGCATGATATATGCGGTTGTTGTTGAGACCAATATATAGGTAACACCAGTGCACACCAAAGATAAATAGATGAGCTTTGAGGCCTTTTTTGCCGGAAAATTAAACTCCTCCGCAGCTTGAGGAACATTATCAAATCCAGACAATGCCCAAGGTGCCAAGGCAATGATATAAATAACTGCAGCCCAAGTTGAAATTTCTGTGTTAAATAAAGGCTGTAAATTGCTGACTGAAGTTTCCGAATGAAAAAAAGTGCTTGCCGCTAATATAGTGGTACCTATTATCATGAACAAGCTCATAAAATATTGCGCCCTACCCGAAAGGCTCGCACCTCTAATATTTAAGTAACCCATGATGATTAATGCAGCACTTGCAATAATGATTTCCATGGCATACACATCCCAACCGGCAATTGTATACATATAGCCGATTTGAACAGCTTCAGGCATAATGAACTTGACTAAAAGGGCTAGTGCTGTTGCATTGAGGGCAACAATGCAGGTATAGCCTAACACCAAGAGCCAACCGCAGAAAAAAGCATGATTTCTCCCAAATGCCCAATAAGCATAAGAAAACTCTCCTCCTGAAACAGGAAACCTCGTCATTAACGAACCATAACTCGTTGATATGATCATCATTAATATCGTTCCGACGGCAAATCCCAATATTACGCCAAGAGGCCCTACGGCATTGAGCCAATCACCCGGAAGAACATAACATGCCCACCCTATTGAAGACCCAAACGCTATTGCCCAAATCCATTGTGGCTTCATTTCCCGTGTTAACTTTTCCTTTTTCATCATGATCCTCCCGCATATACTAAATTAATTACAGTGAATTTTTGTGGTTTCAAAGGTTGAATGTGGATTTGGTAGTGAAATCTTTTGTAAGCGCTTTACTTTATAGAACTACGAATCCACTGGGAGAAACCAATGGATTCGTATCTTTTATACCTTTTCAACAGATAACTTTTTACTTACCTCTTGGACGGAGTCCTCCAAAATTTGCAAGAGATCAGAAATTTGTTCCTTTGTAATATTCAATGGAGGGCACATTGCTATAATATCCGTATGATCGATTGCGATTGCCCTTGTAATTAAGCCTCTTTTCAACGCACTTTCAAAAACCCGCTGGGCTACTTGTGCGGAAGGATCAAAAGCTTTCTTTGAATCCTTGTCTTGAACGAATTCTAATGAAGCGATCAGTCCTCTGGACATTACATTTCCAACAATAGGGCTGCTTTCCTTAATTGCTTCCAACCCTTCCCGGAAGAATCCCTCTAAGTTATACGCATTTTCGGGCAGCTTTTCTTCCTCCATAATCTCTATATTTTTCATAGCAACAGCACATGCGGTTGGATGGCCACTATACGTAAAGCCATGGGCAAATACTTTAGATTGGTCAGACAGATCAACCATTTCCCTATGAAGCTTTTCACTTATGACAACCCCGCCCAGTGGAATGTAGCCACTCGTAATTCCTTTGGCAACCGTCATGATATCCGGAACAACGTCTTCTCGTTGCATACCAAACCACTTGCCGGTTCTTCCAAACCCTGTAATAACTTCATCAGCTATCATTAATAAACCGTATTGATTGCATATTTCCCTTACTTTTTTCATATAGCCCTGTGGTGGAACGATCACTCCTCCGGCACCCTGAATTGGTTCAACAATGATGGCTGCAATGGTCTCAGGGCCTTCCTCACGAATAACATTCAAGATACTATCAATGGCACACTCACCATTGCATTCCGGCTGGCAACTTTCACATCTATAACAATATGGCGCCTTGGCGTGGATAAAGCCCTCCACCATTGGAGGTCCTGCCATTTGCCTAAATGCCGGTATTCCTGTTGCACCAGTAGCGCCTAACGATACTCCATGATATCCGCGGTAGCGTGAAAGGATTTTATTTTTGGCAGGCATCCCCTTTAATTGGAAATAATGTCTTACGAGTTTGAAGGCCGATTCGTTTGACTCCGATCCACCGGATGTAAATTGACAAACATTCAGATCTCCAGGAGCAATGGAGGCAACCTTTTCGGCAAGCTGAACCACCTTGTCATGGCTAAATCTATTAAATGAATGAGAATAAGCTAGTTTTTCTATTTGTTCCTTCGCAACTTCGGCAATTTCTTTACGCCCATGGCCTATATTTACATTCCATAAGGATGCTAAACCATCAATATATTTTTTTCCTTCAAAATCATAAAGGTAGATTCCTTCCCCCCTTTCCATAAAAACGGTAGGCCCTTGCTCAAAATTCGCCTTTAATGGGGTAGTCGGATGCAGGTGATATTTCCTGTCTTTTTCTGAATAACTTTTAACTCTCTCCACTTTACCACTCCTCTTTTAAAATTTTACTTGGAGATATCCAAAAAAAACAAATCTTCAAATAAGACTAAATATTCTAATCCCATTTATTATTATAAAGCGTTTACTTGAATAGAATCCAATCTCTCTTTCCGTTAGTAACTATCGTCAATACCGATAAAACTATTAAACAGGTACTAATCCTTATAAAAAACTGTCTTTAAAATTACGATATTTAAATCCCCAAAGAAATGAACTTTTCTTCTAGGTAATCCCTAATTCCCTGGTGCCCTCCTTCACGACCATAGCCGCTCTCATTCATGCCTCCAAAAGGGGCTTGAGCCACACTTGGAATTGCATCATTTAAACCGACTACTCCAAAGTTAAGAGACTCGGAAACAAGTACAGCTCTTTCCAAGTTTGAAGTATATAGGTAGGCTGCCAGGCCATATTCCGTATCATTTGCCTTTTTGATAACTTCCTCATCATCGTCAAATACGGCTATTGGGGCAACCGGACCAAAGGTCTCTTCTGACATGATTTTCATATCGTCTGTAATGTTATCCATGACCGTAGGCTCGTAAAAATACCCGTTTCCTTCATCACTTGTATTTCCACCGCAGAGAACTTCAGCGCCTTTTTGAACAGCATCATCCACATGTTCTTTTACTTTATTCAATCCGCCCTCATTCACAAGGGGACCAATTTCAACAGAGCTGTCAAGACTATTCCCCACTTTTAATTCTTTTACTTTCTCTACAAATAACTCAGAAAACTTCTTTTTTACATTTCTGTGAACATATATTCTATTTGCACAGATACAAGTTTGTCCCGAATTTCTAAATTTACTTGCTACGGCACCTGATGCTGCTTTTTCAAGATCCGCGTCTTCAAATACAATAAAAGGGGCGTGTCCTCCAAGTTCAAGCGACAATTTCTTTAATCGCCTTGCAGACTTTTTTACTAATTCCTTTCCCACTTCAGTAGAACCTGTAAAAGAAATCTTTTTTACCGCTGGATGATCAAAAAGTTCATCGGAAATTTCCCTTGTAGAACCCGCAACAATATTGATAACGCCTTTCGGGTAACCAGCCATCTCTGCAAGCTTCGCTAATGCAAGAGCAGATAAAGTTGCTTGGCTGGCCGGTTTTATAACAGATGGGCAACCTGCAGCCAACGCTGGGGCTAACTTTCTCGCAAGCATTCCCAAAGGAAAGTTCCATGGCGTAATCGCCGCCACTACTCCAACAGGCTGCTTAATTACCATTAAGCGTTTGTTCGGAGCAGATGCAGGAACAGTTTCACCATATATTCTCTTTCCCTCTTCCGAATACCAGGTAAGAAAACTTGCGGAAAAGTTCACTTCCGCTTTTGACTCATTATAGGCTTTTCCCATTTCCATACTCATAATTGTTGCAAGTTCCTCCTGATGTTCGAGCATTAAATCACGAAGTTTCAGCATATAATCTGCGCGTTCCGCTGCAGTTAAGCTTTTCCATCCTGGGAACGCTGCCTCTGCTGCCTTAATTGCAGCCTTTGCCTCTTCTCTTCCCCCTTTGGGCACTTCTGCTATTAATTCTTTTGTAGATGGATTTTTAATTTTAAATGTGCCGCTCTTTAAAGTGGTCAACCATTCCCCATTCACATACAGCCCTAGGTTTTCAATATCAATGAGTGAATTTTGTACTTGCAAATTAACAGCCAAATCTATTACCTCCAAAATAATATTGTCAAGATATTTCAAAACTATATAAGTTGAATTTAAAAGGTTCTGTTTCATTATCCATAGGGCATTGAGTAGAAAAACCCATAGAGTAGGATAAGATTATTAGTCCAAACTTAGCCGAAAGCTCCTTTACCTGATAGCTGTTAAGCAGACCAATCATCGGTGCATGTTTGAACAATACTAGATTATTCACCTTTACTTCAAAGGATAAGAGATCGTCCTTCGTTTTAGTAAGACGTTTTCTCCTTATATTCAGCCTGCCATGAGGGTTTCCTACCTACGGACAGTACATGGAAGCCTTGGTCACGCAGGAAATTAACACGCAATCGGTATATTCCTTTTTTCAATTTCCTTTTTTAAAAGCTCAATAAATTTTGTATCGGCTTTTTTTAAATTTTTGGCTTTTTGGTAAGAAACAAGAAGTACATCGTCCGAAATTTTGTCCATCTGCCAACCTCCTTTTACTCCGAGAAAGTTCTAATTAACACGAGTACGATACCCAATAATGGAGGAACGCCTTTCTATTAATGCTTATTTAGAGATGGCTATAATTGAATAATAACCAATCAATGAAGTCATCAGTAAGGGATACAGCCCCACTGGTTGTTTTCCACAGTGAGGCCTTAGCTATTTATCTACTTACACCTTTAAATAATTCTCCCTCGCCTGTTTACTTGCTTCGCAAATGCTATCTTTATCCAGAGACAATTCCATGAGTCCTACCTGCTCCTCATATACATCTGCAGGAATTTGAGCTTTAATTTCATCTTCCAAAATATGATAAACAGACAGCCCCAGGGCTACACCTGCGAGAGGCCCGGCATAGGTTGGATCACCAACGGTAACGGTTTCCGCATAAATATCCACGCTGTCCTCATCCGGAGAACCCAAAATGACCACAACATTTTCATTTCCGTAAGCTTCGGCTGCTTTCTTCAACTCTTCTTGGACCACCTGGTCCACTGCACCTGCAGCCGTTCAAACGAAACACTGGGTATCTTTATAAATCACATCTACTTCTGCAGCCTTTAAGCATTCCTCAATTGCCGGTGCCGGCACCCCGTCTCTTTCTCCCATTATAAATACTTTTTTTCCTTTCAATTTCATTTTTCTTCATCCCTTTCCATTAAAATTGGACAAACTCTGTTTCCTTGATCAAGTTTTCTACATCCTGCCTGGTCAGGTCGCCACCCGAGATTCTTTTTACTTCCTTCCCATTTTTAAAAGCCAAAAAGGCGGGAAGGCCCATAACACGGTAACTGATACAGAGCCGTCTATTTTGAGCGCTGTTCAGTTTGACGACTTTCACCCTGCCTTCGTACTCTTCTGACAAAGCCTCCACATCCGGCATTAGTTCCAGGCACGGCTGGCAGCTTGGTCCCCAGACATCCACGATGACCGGCAAATCTGCCTGAAGCACTTCAGCTTCGAAATTTGTTTTATTTACCTCCATCATACGGCTTTCCTCCCATTATTTTTTTCTATTAGAAATGACATTCCGTCTGATAGGTTTGTCATTTTCCCCAAAAACAGGCTTCCTTTTCCCACAAACATAGAGTTTTCGATTTCTCCCCTCATAATCATTTCCCTTGCATGGCCCAAAAAAGGGATAGCAGAAGCAATATGGCCCTGGGTGGGGGAAAACCCCGGCATGCCGTGTTTTTCTTCAAAATTCTCCATTTCCTTTCGCTCCAACTCTTTTCTTATGACAGCCATTGCCGCAATGATCCGGTAGCTGCCTTTAGGGACGTTTCCGTTGCCGTTTGGCTCCGTCACGTCGGGATTATGGAGTTCTACTGCGTATTTATCGATATCCGTAATGTTCCGCCCGATTTTTTCCAGCGGATTAATAATTAATGACTGATAGATTGCCTGATTGGAAGAACCGGCAGAAATGTCATGTTTTCCAAACGCGTCTGTTCGGATAACTGGACTCTTTCCATCATCATCTCCGATGATCATGCCAATAGATCCCATGATATCTTCCGTAACCGGCATTTTCTTTGAAAGGCTGCCGGCAAACTTCATTCCAAGTTTCGCCAGGCACCCTCCGCCGATCACCAGAACATTTTTATAGATCCCTGATTGGACAAACGCCGAAGCCACGCTCACTGCATGAGCCGGCGCACAACAGAAAGATTTAATATCCGAACCTGTCGCATTGGCACACCCTGCATGTTCGGCAATCGCCTTTGCCATATTTCCTCCTCCGCGTTGATAGCGATCTCCGACAGCCTCTTCATCGCAGGCGATCACATAGTCAATGTCCTCCGGTTTGACATCAAAGGAGTGCAGTACATGGCGCATTGCCACGATGCCGGAAGCTTTGTTGCTCAAGTTCTCCAGTAAGATATGCGCCGACAGGTTCTTATCCTCATGATGGCCGGTAATGATTACACCTACCAGTTCGGTTTTGTTGATGTATAGCGGCAGAGCGTCATCAGCTTCCGCTTTTTTTCTAATTTCGTCGAAGGATTCTCCGCTGCCCAGCAACTGCAGGTCTTCGTTTGTGATAAGCGGATGTTCAGCTAGTTCATTTGTCACTTGCTTAAGAAAATTCTCCTCGAGAAAAACAAGATTGAATTGGTCCGCGATCTTCAGCCATCCATAAAACTCTGTTTCCGGCAGGATTTCTCCCCATCTGCTGAAGCGGCTGGCGTTTTCCACCCGGGAATTTGTCCAGGGCCGCTCGTATTTTTTCAACTGATCAGGACGCATGTTTCCGATAAACACCTGATTGGGAGGATAGGCCACCGCCTCTTCAAAACTCCTTAAATTAGCCAAAATATCATTCAGAAGTTGTTTGTTTTTGCCAATTTCCCTTAACGGCTTGGAACCGTAGCGAACCAGGCTCGGTGCATGGGTAATCACAAAAGATGTTCCTTTAATAACCGGCTGTGTCATATTCCACTCCTGCCTTCCCGACCATTTCCAAATTTTCAACATACTGCTGAGCGGACTGAGCTGCAATACTTCCATCTCCGGTCGCTGTAATGATTTGTCTCAACATTTTCTCATTGACATCTCCTGCGGAAAATACTCCATCTACTGATGTTTTCATGTCCTCATCCGCAAGGACGTAGCCATTTTCATTGGTAATTCCCAGGTTCTTCACACACTCTGTAATTGGATCCATTCCAATATAGATGAAGACTCCCCCGCAAGGAACCACCTGCTTCTCCCCGGTCTTTACATGTTTAATCCGGACTCCCGATACCATACCGTCCCCCAGAATTTCTTCTACTGTATGGTCCCAGATAAAATTGATTTTCTCGTTGTCAAAAGCGCGCTTTTGAATAATTTTCTGTGCCCGTAGCCGATCCCGCCTATGAATAATCGTCACTTTTGAAGCAAAGCGTGTAAGGAAAAGGGCTTCTTCCACAGCAGAATCACCGCCGCCTATTACTACCAGCTCTTGTTCGGAAAAGAATGCTCCATCGCACACAGCGCAGTAAGAAACTCCGAACCCCGCCAGCTCTTTCTCACCGGGGACGCCCAGCTCCCGGTGCTTCGCACCGGTTGCCACGATGACTGACTTGGCCCTATACTCCCGATCCTTTAGCCCAACACGCTTTAACAGACCATCCTTTTGGATACTTACAATTTCGCCACGGCTGTATTCCGCCCCGAACTTTTGGGCATGATCAAACATCATTTGTGACAGGTCCGGGCCAAGCACCTTTTCAAAACCCGGATAATTTTCAATATCCTGCGTGTTGGCCATTTGCCCACCCGGCAGTCCTTTTTCAATTAAAAGCGTTTTCATATTTGCCCTGGATGCATACACCGCCGCTGTCATTCCTGCTGGTCCTGCACCCGCAATGATGACATCGTATATCATTTCATCTGACATGTATATCCCCCTATAAATTCAGTACATCAAGCCAAATTTTAATAGCAGTACCCAAAATCAAAATGGCCAAAAGGAGCTGAAGCCATGTTACTCTCATCTTCTTGCCTATATTTGCTCCTGCAGGCGCGCCTAGTATACTTGCTATCACCATAATGAAGGCGGGTACCAACAATACTTGGCCTGTTGCAATTTTTCCTACTGTAGAGCCGATAGAAGATATAAAAGTAATAGCCAATGAACTCGCAATTGTAACTCTAGTTGGGATTTTTAGAACTACAAGCATAATTGGCACCAGGATAAAAGCACCTGCAGCTCCGACAATACCTGCACTTGTTCCAATGATAAAGGCAAGGACAGAAGCAAGAGGTTTGCTAAATACAACTTGATCAAACGGAAGGTCCTCTTTTCCCTTTTTAGGCAGGAACATTAAGACCGCAGCAATTGTTGCCAACATGGCATAAACCAGATTAATTCCTTCAGCCGGGAGAAACCTTGATCCAAAAGCACCGACAAAGCTCCCTGCCAATATGCTGATTCCCATGTAAAGGATAAGATCTCTGTTTAAAAATCCGCCCTTTCTGTATGCCCAAACACCTCCAATTGTAGAAAAGAGAACCTGCACTGCACTTATTCCAGATACTTCATGGGCTGTAAAAGCACTTAGCCCGAACATGGAAGGTATATACAAAAGCATTGGATACTTGATGATCGAGCCGCCTATCCCCAACATTCCCGAAATAAGGGAGCCAATAAATCCTATTAAAAAAATGACAGTAAATAGCCCAACGTCCATTCTGGATTCCTTTTAAACAGATAAAAAGTCTGATTTTTTTTCAGTTTCTTCTTGAAAAACAGTCTGCTCCTGAATGGGAGTCTGTAAAGCAATCAATGCCTTATCGACAATTTTCTGCCTCATCATTTTTTCTTGGGAAGGTGATTCATCCGGCTGCCCCAAAGGATGAGTGATTGCTATAGAAGGAACGATGCGGTTTGCACCAGTAACCACTCCGGTTGAAATTAGATTACAAATAAGCACTACAGGGATTCCCGACCTTTCGATTTCCTTTGCAATCGTTGCACCGCAACGAGTTCCGGTTCCTCAGGTCGAGGTAAGAATAACTGCAGAAACCTTGCTTTCATGTAATTTCTGTGCGATTGCTTTTCCATATTTTATAGAATTCTCCAATGAAGTCTGATTTCCTGATGTCGTATAAATAAAGTTATGCAACTTACCAATTACATTCTTCCTTTCTAATTCCCTCATAACATCTACCGGGACAAGACGATTCGGGTTTTCATTGACATAAAATGTGTTATATCCTCCGTGAACTGATTGAAATTCTCCTTCTTTCAGTTCATCCATCCCTTCAATGCTGTATTGATAATAATTAGAAGCCTTAGATGCTTCTAATCTATCCGGGTTGCCGACGGGTACCAAGCCGCCCTCTGTAACAAGGGCGATTGTCGTATCCGACAGATTTGAAATTGGTGCGGCAATGGGCACCCGGTCAAACTCTGCCAGCGGAATTTCAGTTTGAAATTCCTTTCCTTTCATTTTATCCAACAGCATTTCTACAGCACGAACCGCACCTACTTTACAGGCTTTTTGGTTTTTTCGCAGCCCTCTCGTCATGTATCCCCCTTCCTTAGGTAATGGGTTTTCACCGTTTGCCAACTTGACTGCCAGTTCTGCCATCTTCGGAAGGCTTTTTCTCATTCCAGCAGCGGAATTGGGTGTTTCAACGCAATATATGCTTTTTCGATATAATTCCACCCCAGGATTTTCGGGGTACATGCCGGTTACAGCCGGCACTCCAATTTTTTCCTGTACAGCCTGACAGATCGCACCGCAGGCTGGTCCATAGCGTCCGGCATTAAATGCAGGACCAGCCACAACAACATCAGGATGATAAGACGCAATAAGGTTAATAATTTTTGCCAAAGCTTCCTTTTCGTTTTCAACAAAGTAATTATCGCCGCAAATTACTGTTGCAACTACTTTGCCCTCTTTCTTTAGGCAATTTTCTAAAAGCACCCCGGGGCCAACCGGTCCTTCTTTTATGGTGGGTTCCACCCCAGCGTGCTCCTCACCGCCTATTTGCCCAAAAAATTGATTCACGTAATGGACTATCCTGATCACTGTGTATTCCCCTCCTGTCCCATATCAAGTTTCGATTGCTGTCAAAGTGTAATTTCCTAATGGATTGGTTCGTGTGTAAAGCCTTCCTAAGTTTGTGGAAAAAGATTCACCTTCTGATCCGGTGTTGCTTTTTCCGATAACTTTATTTACTTTGGGAAGCTCAATCATTTCATCCATATTCCCGGTGCTGACAATGGCATTCGCTTCAATTGTCATATCCACAAGCGGCGGCTGATCCCCATCCGGGCCCGAAACCTCATTTGTGATGATGACGGTATGAATGCCTAACTTTTCACACTCTCTACAAGTAACCATCAAATCTGTATATGTGTTGCCACCGCCTTCTTTTGTAATAATCACCCCATCTGCACCCAACAATTTCGCCTGTTTCGCAGCCATCATCCCCCCTCTTTCTTTCTCTTCCAAGAGGCTGTGTTCATTAGATATAATGACACCAACAAAATCCAGCTCTTTTCCATGTTTGTCGTATAATGAAGAAATGACTGGATTATTGACGTGCAAGTAGGTCGGATTCTTTTGTGCACCTATTACATAATTTCCGCTAACGACTGCACCGTCCATTACTTCGTTTGGATGGAGAACTGCTGGAAGAGACCCATTCATATCAGCGCCGTAAACGAATGTCTGTCGTAAATAGCCTTGGGACTGCACGAGGTAAATATATGCAACCTTTGGTAACCCTTCAGCGTCGGTTTGCAGCGTATACTTCTCAAGTTGATCGGGCTCTAATGTTAAAGATGCTTTCGCCAAATATTCTGCAGCCTTCAATCCAACAAGCCTTGTAGCTTTGCCGAATTCTGCGTCCCCTAATCCTTCAACCGCCTCACATATGATCACAATATTGTTCAGCGAAGCAAATAAATTAAATTCAGCCCCCGGTCCGGTCATATCTATCATCGATTCATGTACAATATTTCCGATGCCTTTTTCCCGTTCACATGAAACAATAACTGCGGTATCATCCAGGCAAAAAGTGGTTCCTGTGCCCGCCGAGTACACCTTACCGGTCATACCCGGAAATGCATGCAGTCCAGATAGTTTTATACGAGGCTGGATCGAGTCAAGCACATGGATAATTCTAGTGTTTTCATTTGGCTTTACAACTTCAACATCCATGCTTTTAAAAACCGACTCGTCATGAATCACTGAAAGCAACTCTGTTTTATTAACGGTCAAAATTTCTTTTTCCAGAATTGTTTTTTTACCAAGTTGGATATCCCTCACATTGAATTTTCCAATGTTTAGTTGCATAATGTCATCCCCTTTCTACGTCGTTTCCGCACACCAAATCAAAATCATTTAAATATACTAACTATTCAAATTTACAAATTTATTATATAATGTCTCAACAACAGGCTCCAATCTTTCTTTCCGCTTGCAACTATCGGCAAGAGCGATCGATCAAAAAAAATTGTCTCGAAAGGAGTATGTAGATGGAATTAAGGCAGATCCATTATTTTTTGGCTGTAGCAAGGCACCTGAATTTTACAACAGCAGCTAAAGAGTGCTTTGTTACACAATCAACCCTTAGTGAACAAATAAAAAAACTAGAAGAAGAATTTGAATGTAAACTATTCGAAAGAACGTCAAAGAAAGTTACGCTGACTTTTGAAGGAGAGCTTTTCCGCAGCTACTGCGAAAAGATAAATGAATTTCTGGAGGAAGCTAAGTCAAAGGTGGGAAAAAACCATAAAGAAGTATTTGGAAAAATCAGATTAGCAGCTTTACCGACAGTTATGTTATCATGGCTGCCTCTTTTAATAACAGAATTTAAAAGGGATTTCCCCAATATACAATTTGAAATGAAAGAACTGGGATCGGGAGATATAGAAAAATCTCTCAGCAATTATGTCATTGATTTTGGCATTACCAATCTCCCGCTTAAGGATCCTTCGCTGCACTCAACTGTTTTGTATAAAGAAAAGCTCGTACTTATCACGTCAAAAAACGAAGATTCAGCAAAGCGGAATGGTCAAACAGTTAAACTAGAAGATTTCAAGGATGAACCGTTCATTATTTATGAAAATGGATATGATTTAAGAGGAGTCATTTTAAACGCATTTTTCGAAGCCGGGTGCTCTCCGAATATCGTGATTGAAAACGGGAGAACAGAATCAATCAAATATTTTGTTGAATGCGGACTGGGGGTTGCTCTGATTCCCGAAGCAGCCATTTATTATCAGCCAAACATTGATAACATCTGCTGGCATTATGTAGAGCCAGATATTGTAAGACCTGTAGGTCTGGCTACAAGAAATGACCAGCCGCATTCCCTTTTCTTAAAAAAATTCCTTTCACGGCTGATTCACTTTGAAAAAAGAAAAACATTTGTTCAGAAAAAATGATAGGAAATAGTAAACTTAAAAAAATTTTTTCCATATGGATTATTAATTAGAGAAGCAGATGTATTATCACATCTGCTCCAATGTCTAGCATTTACTTTAGGCTTGTTTGAATCGTCCGTTATTCACTTTTTTTGGCTTGTAAAACAACTTCCAGCTCCAAAATCCTAACAAAATGACAACTGCAAAGGCCCCTATAGTATATATAGAAAGTCCGATGACACCTGAAAGGAATGTATAAATCATTTGTATCGAAACACAAAAGATTACCACCGAAATGAATGCCTTTAATTTACTTGCATTTATAATGGATGTTAGTTTTCCGCCTATGAGCACTCCAGAAATGCCGCCGAAAATGAGAGGAAGTACAATGCCCGGGAGGAAATAACCTCCACCGAGTTTTCCGATAATAGTGCCTGCTGCCAGCATTCCGCCAACAACTAATCCGGTTCCGACTGCTTCTCTAACCGGTAATTTAAAATAACGCATGAAAATAGGCATATATAAAAAGCCAGCTGCCACTCCAATCATCCCTCCGACAATTCCAATTGTGACGCTGGAGAAAACGGCGAGTCCATACAGAAAACGCTCACTAGACTGATTTGTGTTTTTGCTTTTTTCGGGAAGAACAGCAGCAATTGCGGCAAGAAGAGAGAAGAAAGCAAATATGCCTTTTAAAATATCATCATGTACATAATTGGCAAAAGTCGAAGAGGTGAGGCTTGCGATTAATGCAGGAATGCCAAAGAATAAAACAATCCTTTTAACAACCATTTTTTGAGCCCAATAATAAACTGTTCCGGACATGGTCGAACATAAAGAATAAAAAGAAGTAGTCATCGCTATGTGTTTCATATCTAATTGTAGATGGAACAAGCCCGAAAAAAAGATGAGTATGCCGGCAATGATGATACCTCCTCCAACGGAAACCATTCCTGTAATAATGCCGGTAAAGAATCCAACCAATAAATAAATAAAAAACCACAAGACTTCCACCTACTATTCTATTTAAACTCTTGTTGCTTACTCTTATAATGAGCTTGATGTTCTTTTACAACTTATTTGACTGTACTGCTTAATTTTAGTGTATGATACTTTTTCCAGAGCCTCCAATAGTTGTTTTCAAATTTTACTATCGCTCCGACCGATTGATAAGTGTTACCGTTTGCTTTATGTATACAGCATCACAGGTATTGCCTTAGGGAATAAAATAATTAGGTACTATTAATATTGTACTATCTTCATTTTAATGATTTTCATTCCTTCTATGGGTCCGACTTTTTGGAAGTGCTCATTTCGTCAGTCTGTATGTATTTAGTTTAAATTCGGTTCTATTTCGAACAAGTCGTATGGTCTATAGGCTGGATCATTTTTTTCTTGGCATAACGGATCGCTGCGCGATTTGTCGAAACTATATTACTCGAATTTCCAATGGACGTACAATTGTGAATTCCTTGTAGAGGACGCTGATTCTGATCCATTTTGGAATCGTGTGGTTTAGTATATCTGGGGGTACAGCACTGCTTATGTCTATTTTTAAAATATGAATTCCCGAAAATGTTTTGAACAAAGAGAAGAACTTGCATTATTTACTTCATCCTCCTCTTGGCACCTATCGTTATAATGATGGTAATCTCATTGCATTTTTGATAGGCTCTCTTCAGACCGCAACTTAAATCTGTGAAATCAACAAAGATGCAGGGGACTATCCAGTCGCGACAGCAGTTGCTCAACTCAGGTTTTGGGGTCTGGAGTATTGCAAAATGAGTTTATCTATTGTGGCTTTGCAATTTGTGTTTTTTTGATGTGTATTATAAAACAGCATGCTTTAACCGAGATTTTCATGAGCGGCGACTTATGTAATTAATTTCAATATCCTGATACACCATCGTTCTGTGCCTTCGACCGGTCAGTCCCTTAATTTGGCCAAACGGTTATCAATAAACCGTTTTAGCATACCCAGCCTATTATATATTGTGGTTCAGCAATTTTAATCAGCTTTGGATCATTTAATTGACAGTCATCAACAAACTTATTTCTTAGCAAATTTTGTTCGTTTCGTATATTTGGTACCAAAAATACATCTTTTAAACCCTGCGTCAAGTTCAATATATTGATGGAAACGACGTCATAGGCTGTTAATCGGGCAAGCTATAATTTTTCATTTCTGTAGTGAGAAAGGAAATGAATTTCGTTACAAGCGGATTGTTTTTATAATCTTTTAACGTGGAAATATGGAAATTGCGCCTTACGATAAAATCATCTAGTTGCAGGGCTTTTACCCTTCCATATCGTACTGCCTGTTCAGCTGCCAGAGATGAAATGACGGAAATACCTATCCCCGCTTCAACCGCGGCAATTATGGCCTCTGTACTCCCCATCTGGCCTGCAACTTTTAATGATTTTGGATCAATGCCATTTTTCCTTAGCTCTTGCTCCCATGCAAGCCTTGTCCCAGAATTCAATTCACGAATAACCCAATCACATTCCGTCAACTCCGCGAGCTTTGCTGTTTTGGAAAATCTACCATCATGCAGAGGAACCACTATTTTCAGTTCTTCTTCTAAAACCGGCTCTGTGATTAATCTCGGGTGATTCTCGGGCTTTCCTGTCACTATGACATCTACAGTTCCATTTAAGAGCCATTGAAAGACCTCTTTTGAACCGGCAATCTGAATATGCACTTCAACTTCCTTATATTCTTCCATAAATCCTTTAATATATTTTGGTAAAAGATATTCGGACGGGATTGTACTGGCTCCTACGGTAAGTTTGCCTGTAAGATGAGCGCCTAATAATTGACTTTCAAGATTTTCCCATTTTTTCAGAATAGAAAGAGTGTATTCATAGACAATTTTCCCTTGAGACGTTAGATGGACCCCGCCTGCATCTCTTTGCAGCAACTTTGTTTTAAAATGCTCGTCTAACAATTGAATTCTCTGGGTGACCGCGGGTTGGGAAACAGCCAGACGCTTTGCAGCCTCTTTGTAGTTTCCTAACTCAACAACAGTGACAAACGCTTTCAAATGATTGAAGTTCACCTATATCACCCTTCAACTAAACCTTTAATGTAAAATATAAATCTTGATTTCTTTTTTCTTTACTCACCAGGATATAGCCGTGCTTCACGGTTTCCTCCGGAACTGATTGAAATGATTGGGGGCAATCCGCTATTACTTGTAAAACTTCCCCTTTTTTCATATTATCCAGCGCTTCCAGCGCATAGGTAACAGGATATGGTCAAGGTTCGCCACGAATATCCAAAATGTAATCGATTTCCAGTTCTTTCATGTATTTCTCTCCCTTCTATTTCTTTACGCTTGAAGGATGCATAGGATAGTTACTTTGCTTGTTGCCCAGTTTAAGCCCTCTACCAAATCGAAAATGCTTTTCCCACCAGGCTGAGAATAAATACCATCCAATGAGAAGCATTAGTGTTAGAAATAAGGCTATGTTCGGATCCATAACTTTCATTAAATTAATAGGTGTCCAACCTTCCACAAGAACATGATATACACCAAGATGATCCCATGCAAAGGCAAGGAAAGTAGCACCTGCAATAGAACCTGCTCCTACAGACCAGAAATGAAGCTGTCCCTCCATCGCCCTGTACATCCAACCTGTTTCACACCCCCCGGCCAATACAATTCCAATTCCAAATAAAAGTCCGCCGACAAGCGTACCGGGACCTGCCACCTTAATAACAGCAGCAGCTCCTGACTGAATAAAAAAAAATGTAATGACAACACTCACCATCATACCAATCGCAAGAGCCTTTGTCATAACTGCACGTCCGCTGATCCATAAATCCCTAAAGGCTGACGTAAAGCAAATCTGTGCCCTCTCAATCAGAATCCCAAACCCGGCACCAAATAAAGCTGCAATCGCCAGCATAGGTTTTCCATTCAAAAAGTAGAAAAGTACACATATCAGAAAAAACCCAAAAACGGCTGCTCCGATATATTTCTGGAATACGAGATTTTTCTTCCTAACCTTTGAAGGCTGAACTTTGTTAAATGCCTTTAAGTTAGGTTTGCCTCGCCACCACTTTGTCCGGATCATTTTCACGCCTATAAATGTACCGAGAGCTGTTGCCACCATGAAGATCCATGAATGAAAAGAAAATTGGGGGACTCCGGTGAAAAAAGCAGCCAAATTACATCCTAGCGCAAGTCTTGCACCAAACCCTGCAATTGCTCCTCCGACAAATCCCTGAATGAGCCGGCGTTTTTGCTGCGGAACTCGAATTTTAAATCCATTCCCGAGCAATGTAGTCGTTAATGCACCCATGAGCATCCCAATCACAATCCATCCGTCTGTCCGGTCCAAAGGAGTTCCTTCCATGCCCACAAGATCAAAATATGCCCAGCTCGAAATATCGACATTTATGGCTTGAAGCAAATGCCCACCCAGCCTTGTAAATTCTCCCGTAACAGCCCACACTGTGCCGGTAATTCCAAAATATAATGCACTTAATATTCCGGCCATCGCAACAGCCGCATACGGATTCCAATTTTCATTGAACATTTTTCGGAATATTTGATTCATGATGGCAACCCTCCAATTCATTAAATATTATAATTTCTATAAGAAAATCTTATCAAATAAAGCACACAACAGTCAAACTATTTTGATAAATTTTTAAATTAAATAAAAACACAGCTAATATTGGATACTAACTGTGTTAACAATCTCCTTATTTTACCATTTCACTTTTGTCAACCCATTTACGTATGTGATCTGCCCTTTTGGTATAACCCAACGTATCAAAAAGTTCAAGCAATGGAACTAAATATTTTCTTGTAACCTGTAAACTTTGCCTTGCGATTTGCAGTGTAAAGTCTTGTGAATCCGTATCTTTTTTTAATTTTAAGTAAGCCTGTTCAACTGACTCCCTCGAAATCAACATATCCTCATCTAATACAAATGCTTTATTCATGTGTATTAAATAATGATAAAATTCCTTCTGTATATCGGCAGGGATGTCAAATCTGTTCAGCAGTACGCTGAACTTGTCCACTTGTATTCCTTGTTCTATAAGCACCTTCTGCACATTTTCAAGCCTTGTTTTCCATGCATGAGGCAATTCAGGCTGCCTATCAGCCAAGGATACATATTGATGATCGATTTTTACCCGCTTTTCTTTTATTAATTCTCTTAGTGCCTGTTCTATAAGAATTACAGGGTATTGTCTCTTTAATTCAGAAGTCATCTCCGCTTTATCCAATCCCAATCTCATGGGAAACTGTTGGTGGAACGATCTTGACAAGTGAGTAATCTGGTGTTTTAACTGTTCGATTGTGGAATGAAGGGCAAAGAACCCATCATTCATCTTCAGCAGGATTCCGCTCATATCATGGAATTCTTCCTCAGTAATAGAGGCTTTCTTTACTATTTCACTGTCTTTTAATACAAGGTTTTCTTTCAACAAGGAGCGAATACGGTCAATTGGCCTTCCTTCCTTTTTCATCTTTAATTGATCAATAGTTTTATCTCCGAACCTGTATTTTCTTCCTTTTGGGTCAATGACCCACCCCCCGCCCACAGTCTCTACAGGCGTCGGTTTTCTTATGATAAAACGGTCCCCCCGGCTGGCTACAACTTTTTTTTCCAGCTGAATTTGACAAAGGATTTCCTCGCTGAAATTCTCGCTTATTTCATTACGGTCAAAAAAAATCATCTTTCCCATGACTTCAGATGTCCCAATGTAAAATTTAACAGGCTGGCGCTGTTTAATCTGATATTTCAAGTCATTTAATGGAAAAAAAACAACATCTATACGATCTGTAACTGAATAGTATTCATCTGCAACGAGAACATCGCCCCTCGACACATCTTCATATGAAAGGCCTCCGATATTAATCGCTGTGCGCTGACCTGAAAAAGCTTTTTCGGACTGTTGATGGTGAATTTGAATTTGCCTAACACGCACCTCCTTATTTTTAGGTAATACCCTTAAACGTTCTCCTTGCTTAACCTCCCCGTCATACACGGTGCCTCTGACAACAGTCCCTTGTCCTTTAACGGTAAATACTTGATCAATAGGCAGGCGGAAGGAGCCCTTTATTTCCTTTTTCTTTATATTTCTCAACTCTTCAATGATCTTGCTTTTTAATTGCGGAATACCCTTATCGGATAAACTGTCTATACAAACAACCGGTGCATGATTTAAAAAAGTTTGCTTAAGATTTTCATTAATATCCTCCAATACAAGTTCCAGCATCTCACGGTCTGTCTTGTCTATTTTTGTTACAGCCACCAGCCCGTGGTTAATCCCTAGAAGCGAAAGTATATCGAGATGCTCCTTTGTTTGGGGCATGATCCCTTCATCAGCGGCAATCACCAATACCGCCATATCTATACCGGCTACACCGGCAATCATTTGGCGAATAAATCTTTCGTGTCCCGGAACATCCACTATAGAAACTTGCATCTGATCGTCCTTTATAAATGGAGCATAGCCCAATTCTATCGAAATACTTCTTTCTTGCTCTTCTTTTAATCTATCCGTATCGATGCCTGTCAGCGCTTTGGTTAAAGTTGTTTTTCCATGGTCGATATGACCGGCCATTCCTATTGTGAAATACTGACTCATATCGTTCACCTGCCATCCAATAATTTATGCTTGCTTAAAGAATCCAAACAAATATATAATAGTAGATGTCTAAATAGTCTACATTATTTATCTTTACGGGGTCGGATGAGGTACTGGTGTTCTCCTTGGTCTTCAAAACCAATTGGGAGGCGCGTGACGTCTCCGGTGGGTTCGATTCCCACCCGATCCCGCCATTTATTGATAAACTAAACTATCACTCTATTGGGGTTGAATATGTAAAAATGCCTCCACTACCTTCTCAAGTTCATCCTCCGTTACTGTTCTGAAATCAAGAATAACTGAATCATTTTTGACCCTCACTACAACAGGGATTGTATAATTCCTTAGTCTCCTGGCAATCTCATCGCTTGATAAAGTATCATGCTTAACATGTACAACATAAGTTTCCAATGCAACTTCCGGCATCGTTCCTCCGCCAACCCTTGAACTCTCCTTTTCAATATCGCAAATAAATGTGGTATCCTCAGAAGTGAGTTTCTGCAGAAAAACATTTGCCTTCTTCAAGATCGTTTCACTGGGCGTTACAATATCGCGAATGGTTGGAACTTCTTTCTGCTCCTGGTTTCGAATGTACGATTTTAGAGTGGCTTCCAGTCCTGCCAAGGTAAACTTATCTACTCGCAGTACACGCGCAAGCTGATGTTTCTTTAATTGGTCAATGTATTTCTTTTTACCTATAATTACTCCAGCCTGTGGTCCTCCCAACAGCTTATCTCCGCTAAACGAAATAATGTCGATACCCGCTTGAACTTTATCCTGGACTGTAGGCTCAGCTCCAATTTTCTTCTCTTGAAAATCAAATAAAGTTCCGCTTCCAAGATCCTCATATATTGGAATATGGTAGTACCTTGATACACGTACCAATTCATCTGTATCCACTTCTTCAGTAAATCCAAAAATTTTAAAATTGCTTTTATGAACTTTCAACAGCATGGCCGTATTTTCAGTTATGGCATTTTCATAGTCATGTAGATGCGTTTTATTGGTCGTTCCGACATCTACCAAAATGGCTTGACTCTCTTCCATAATGGAGGATATCCGGAAGGAACCGCCTATTTCAACAAGTTCTCCTCTAGAAACAATCACCTCTTTCCCAAAAGCGAGCGCCTTTAGTACTAAGAAAACAGCCGCAGCATTGTTATTAACGACTATGGCAGCTTCGGCTCCTGTTAACTGTTTAATATAATTCTCTATAATACTTTGCCTGGATCCTCTTTCACCGGTTTTGAGGTTATACTCAAGCGTTGAATAAGATAGTGCAATTTCCGTAATCTGATCAATGGCCTGTCTGCTTAAGCGGGCTCTTCCAAGATTGGTGTGCAGAACCACTCCAGTTGCATTAATAACTGGTCGCAATTGATTTTCCTTGTTGCCTCTCAATTTCCTTTCCAGTAATAAAAATATATAATCTACAAGTTTTTCCCTATTAATATCTTCCATTTGCAACCCGTCGTTCACCATTTGGATTCTCACTTCTTGCACTTGTTCAGTGATCCAATTTGTCAGAACTTCCTCTGAGACTTGAGCTGTTTCGGCTATTTCCGAAAACCGCCTATGCGCTTTTAATTTGTGTATAGAAGGTAAATACCTTAGATAGCTTGTCATATCTCTCACCGTCCAAGTCAATTTAGTTGTTGGCTTTTTTTCTTTAAACAAACTATACTTTATTTGAGTTTGAATTTTTGATTATTTAAAAAAGGGGGGTATAAAATGACAGATCAGCTAAAATTAACTTCATTATCTACGAAAGCAGGCTGAGGGTGCAAAATAGGTCCAGAGGACCTGACGCAAGTTTTGCGTTATGTACCTAAACAAAAACATGATCCAAACCTGCTTGTAGGCCTCGATAACCCCGATGACGGCGGTGTGTATAAGTTAACGGATGAAATCGCCCTTGTACAAACAGTGGATTTCTTTACCCCCATCGTGGATGATCCATATATGTTTGGTCAAATTGCTGCCGCCAATGCCCTCAGTGATGTCTATGCAATGGGCGGGATACCGAAAACAGTATTAAATATTGTCGGTTATCCTATTAAAAAACTTGGACCAGAAATATTAGCCCAAATACTAAAAGGGTCCAGCGATAAAGTAGAAGAAACCGGGGCACAAATTGTCGGCGGGCATTCGATAGATGACAGTGAGCCTAAATTCGGCCTTTCCGTTACCGGAACCGTTCATCCAGAAAAAATCTATCAGAATATCGGTGCTCGTCCAGGAGACGTACTTGTATTAACCAAGCCCATTGGTGTTGGAATTCAGACAACAGCCCTTAAAAGAAACATGCTGACGAAAGAACAAATTCATCGGGTAACAGATGTAATGAGATCGTTAAATAAATATGCTGCAGAATGCTTAGCCCAATTTAAACCAAATGCTGTAACAGACATTACCGGTTTTGGTCTTCTGGGACACGCCTTCGAAATGGCGACCGGGAGCCAGGTAAGCCTTACAATATTTAATCAAAATGTACCTGTTTTGCCCGGAACTCTAGAGCTGGCAGAAGACGGTATAGTCCCCGGAGGATCCAAATCCAATCACCGGTGGCTCATAAATGATGTGGATTATAATAAAGACCTTACCGAAACAGAACAGCTTATTTTATGTGACGCCATTACATCCGGCGGACTGCTCATCAGCTTGCCCAAGCAAGAAGCAACGACTTTTATAGATTCTCTTAAAAGTACTTTCGCCATACAGGCCGAAGTCATTGGAGAAGTAACTGAGAAGAAAGAAAAGGCCATATATGTATACTAATTAATTTTGGCATTACATTTAAATTGTATCATAATTTTCATTTGTTCAACAATTAACCCAGGGTTTTAAAGTAAATCTCATCTTCCTAAAAGAAAATATCCCCCTGCTTCGGCAAGGGGATTCATATTTTACTTATAATTCTTTTTTCACTTCCATGATAGAATCATCAATAATGGAAATCATAGTTTCGACTTCCTCTTTTGTAATGCAGAATGGAGGTGCAAATGCGAGTGTATCCTGCCCTCCATATACAATGCTTCTGCCCAAAAGACCGCGGTCAAGCGCTTTGGCCACTACTTTTGCCGACACAGGCTCTGCATATCTTTCTTTTGTCTCCAAGTCCTTGAAAAATTCAATGGCGCCCAGCAAACCAACACCTCTGCGGTTGCCCATATCATGCGTTTCCTCTAAATATTTCAACCCTTTCTGCAGCTCTTCACCCATATCACGAACATTTTGAATCATGTTCTCATTTTCAATAATTTCCAGATTCTTCAATGCAACAGCAGCGCACATCGGGTGGCCGCTGTATGTGTAGCCGTGCCAGAAATTCCCGTCATAATGTTCCATTAACTCATTTTTAATGCTGTCTGAAATAACCATGCCGCCGATCGGTGCATATCCGCTGGAAATGCCTTTTGCCATACAAATGATATCCGGAACCACTCCGAACAGATTCATTCCAAAGTTTTCTCCTGTTCTTCCAAATCCGCAAATCACTTCGTCAGCAATAAACAGAATATCGTTTTCATCACAAATTTTGCGGACTTCTTCAAAATATCCTTCCGGCGGGGGATTTACGCCACCGGATCCTTGGATCGGCTCGGAAATAAACGCTGCAATATTTTCTGCCCCTTCATTTTCGATCATCGCTTTTAAGGACTTAATGGATGAATCAACGTACAAGAACCCTTGCGCCAATGATGTTGTAAATTCTCTGAACGGCTCGATCCCTGTTGCACTTGTTGCCCCCATGGCGACCCCATGATAAGAAAGGCTGCGGGAAATGATTTTCGTTTTATTCGGCTGTCCTTTAATTTTCCAATAATGGCGTACGGTTTTAAAGGCCGTATCGTTGGACTCGGATCCTCCTGATGTGAAAAATGTCGTATTTAGGTCACCCGGTGTCCACTCTGCCACTTTTTGAGCAAGCTTGATGACCGGCTCGTGGCTGTTCCCGGCAAAAGTGGAGCTAAAACCTAATTTGGAGATTTGCTCCATGGCTGCCACGCCCAGTTCCGATCTTCCATGGCCAATGTTAACATTCCAAAGTGAAGACAAGCTGTCTATCAGTTTTCTTCCACGGACATCTTTTAGATAAATCCCTTCTCCTTCTGTAAAAATCAGGCCGGGACCTTTCTCCATATGCTGCTTAATTGGTGTAGAAGGATGTAAAAAGTGCTTTTTATCCAGTTCTGCCAATTTTTCAAACTTCACTTGTGCTTCATTGTTTACTTGCATTGCCATGCTGCATTCCTCCAGTGTATAGATTTATTATTGCGCCTTCCTCTTCCTTACAAAGTCAGGCACTGATTCCGATTTGATGGTCGGACTGTGATCCTCTTTGATCGTTTTGACCAATGAATAGGTAATAAGTAGCAATATAACAGTAAATGGAAGTGCTGTGACAAGTGATGCCGTCTGCAGGCCCTGCAGCCCGCTGCTTATGATTAACACGGCAACAATAGCCGACATGAGAACACCCCATATGACTTTTACTAAGGTGGATGGATTCGGATGACCTTCTGATGTCATCATCCCTAAAATAAAGGTAGCCGAATCGGCCGAAGTGACCAAAAACGTAACGATAAGCAAAATAAAGATCACGGAAAGCAAAGTACTCATCGGAAAATTTCCAAATGTGGCAAACAATGCACTGGTCACATCAGCCTGAACAGCATCCGCAATATTGCCGCCTTTGAAAAGATCCATATGAAGTGCTGTACCGCCAAAAACCCCGATCCACATGGTTGCAATTAACGGCGGGACAATTAAAACTCCAAAAATAAATTCCCGAATGGTTCTTCCTTTTGAAATCCGGGCAATGAATGCGCCTACAAAAGGAGACCAGGAAATTACCCATGCCCAATAGGCTACCGTCCATTCCTTTGTCCAAGTGCTTCCCTGATAGGGTGACAATGCCAGACTCATTCCGAAAAAATTCTGGATATAGTCGCCGATTCCCACTGTAAAACTTTCAAGTATAAAAGTAGTGGGCCCCAGTGCGAGAACAACGACAACCAACCCTAATGCCATGGTTAAATTCAAAATACTTAAGATTTTAATTCCCCGATCCAGACCTGTAACAGCTGAAGTAAGGTATGTGACAAGTAAAATACCTGTAATGGTCAGCAGGACAGGCGTATTTTGCGGGATAGAAAATAGATAGTCGAGCCCTCCATTAATTTGCAGGATGCCCATGCCAAGGGAAGTTGCCACACCCATCACTGTTGCAATCACAGCAAGGATATTGATTGTTTTCCTAATACCTCGTTTTCCGTGTTTTCCCAGCAGCGGATTTAATGTCGTACTGATTTCTCCTCTTTCACCTTTTCTAAACTGGAAGTAGGCGAGAACCAGACCGACGATCGTAAATACAGACCATTGATGTATGCCCCAGTTAAAAAATGAATATTGCATGGCGACTCTTGCCGCTTCCGGTGTCTTCCCTTCCAAAGCTAATGGGCTATGGACGAAATGACTCATGGGTTCAGCGACCCCCCAGAATACAAGCCCTGCACCGAATCCGGTGCTGAACAGCATTCCAATCCAGGCGTAGAAGGAATATACCGGCTTTTCATCATCTTTTCCAAGCTTCAAACTTCCATATTTACTCAGTGCCAGGCCAAAAAGAAATACGACGATAAACAGGACAGCCAACAGATAGAACCATCCAAATATATCCGTTGTAAAAGCATACGCGGCATTCGCCGCCGCCGAGAGGCCCGCAGGGTCTGCAGCTCCCCAAACGACGGCTAAGAAGACGAGGATAGCGGAAATCCAAAAAGTACTATTCATAAAACTTGGCTTTGTATTTTTCTTCATAGGCTGCTCCCCAATCAGTTCGTTTTCTACAGTTGAGTACCGTAGTTCTGCAGTTTAAAACTGACTACTCTTGGTTCCGTCATATCTTGGATGGCGAATTTGACGCCTTCCCTGCCCAATCCCGATCCTTTTACTCCGCCGAAAGGCATACCGTCTATTCGATAATCTCCGCTGTCATTGACCATAATGCCGCCCACATTCATCTGGTGAATAGCGGAAAATGCATTTTCAATTTCCTTTGTAAAAATACCGGCGTGGAGGCCGTAATTGACATCATTGGATTTTTCAATCGCTTCCTGCAAATTTGAAACCGGGAAGAGGAGGACAACCGGGCCAAAAATTTCTTCACGTGCAATCGTGCAGTGTTCCGGAACATTCTCCAATACCGTCGGTGAGTAAAACGCCCCGTCTCTTTTACCGCCGATCAGCAGCTCCGCACCCATATCAACGGCTTCATTGACCCATTGCTCCACCCTTATTGCCTCTTTTTCATTGATCAGCGGCCCCATGTCTGTTGTTTCCAAACTTTTATCTCCAACTTGGTATGTGGCCGTCTTTTCAAGAAATGCCGATTTGAACGCACCATAAACTTCTTCTTCAATCAGAATTCTTTGTACACCGATACAGTTTTGGCCAGCCGCGGAAAAGGCACCTGATACACATGCACTAACGGCTTCCTGAATGTCGGCATCTTTTAACACAATGGCTGGTGAATTGGATCCAAGCTCCATACTTAACTTTTTCAATCCTGCTTTTCTTGCAATATCTTCACCTGTAGACAATCCGCCGGTAAATGAAATCATCCGGACATCAGGATGGGTAACGAGGACGTCCCCAATCTCCCTGCCGCTTCCCGTTACAATAGATAATATTTTCTTCGGAAGACCTGCATGGTCGAAGGCCTTTGCCAACAGCAGTGCGCTTAACGGTGTAACAGTTGCTGGTTTAACAATGATCGCATTTCCAGAGGCAATGGCCGGGCCGACTTTATGCGCTACAAGATTCAGCGGGTCATTAAAGGGTGTAATGGCACCGATAATTCCTATAGGGAAGCGATAATAATATCCGACACGGTTTTCCCCGCTTTCAGATTGATCGAACGGAATGGTTTCACCATGGATTCTTCTCGCTTCTTCCGCACTCAGCCTCAGTGTTTGAATGCACCGCTTTACTTCGTTTCTTGCTTCTCTGATCGTCTTGCTGCCCTCTTGAGCAATGGTTACGGCGTATGCTTCACTTCGTTCCTCTATATAGTTCGCTGCTTTATGAATGATGCTCATACGAAGATGAACCGGCAAGTTGGCAGAAATTTGGGCTCCTTTTTTAGCTTCTTCAACAGCAAACAGCATATCTTCAGCAGTCGCTGCAGGTACAGTTGTAATGAGAGACTGATCTTGAGGGTTATATACCTCAATCGTCCGGTCGCTTCCCACCCATTTTCCGGCGAGATACATTTCTCTTCCTAATACTTTAGTCGACAAATTCATCACACCCTTCCATATATTATAATTACTGTAATAAAATGGATGTTTTTCCAGACAATAACCGGTCTGCTGTTTCGGCTAGGATGGAAACCCCGATTTCCAGACATCGTTCATCAATATCAAAAATATTGGTATGAAGATCCCTGTTTTTTCCATCTTCCAGAGAACAGCCAAGGAAAAACATAGCACCCGGAATTTTTTCTGTCATATAGCCGAAATCCTCGCCTCCCATTCCGAAAGGTTCCCTTTCAATTTGGATTTCGGGATACAGGTCTTTTGCCGTTTGAACCAAAAACGTATTGAGCTCCGGATCATTTTTTAATGCCGGTTCTCCTCTTTCTACATGGAAGCTATAGCTGCCCCCGAAAGACTCGGATATTTTAAAAATATTTTCAACCTCCTGAATCAGCTTTTCCCTTGCTTCAGGAGAATACGTCCGCAGTGTCCCTGTAATAGATACGTCCTCCGGGATAATATTGCTGGCGGTCCCCGTATTCACCATCCCGATGCTCGCTGCTGCGGTATCAAGCGGGGATATCCTTCTGGACACCAATCCATAGAAGGCCTGCAAAACAGAGCCCAATATCCAGATTGGATCATTTGTCATATGCGGGTATCCGCCATGCCCGCCTGACCCAATAATTTTGGCATGGAAGACGTCTACATTAGCCATACTGTAACCATCATTTACCTGGATGACTCCAACCGGGTGCCAAGGGCAGACATGAAGTGCGATCACTTTTTCCACATCCTCCAAGATGCCTTCTTGAATCATTCTGGGGGCCCCGGACAAGCCTTCTTCATCTGTGTCTTCCTCTGCCGGCTGGAACAAAAATTTTATCGTACCGGCCAGTCTGCCTTCCTTAGACCGGTCTGAAAAAATTTTGGCAATGCCGAGCAGGATCGCCGTATGAGCGTCATGTCCACACGCATGCATGACTCCACTTCTCTTGGAACGGTAAGTGTGATCGGACTGCTCCAAAATGGGCAATGCATCCATGTCGGCACGGATGGCGATGGTCGGCCCGCTTCCGGATGAAAGCGTTCCGACGACACCGGTTTTCGCTATATTTGTCTGTACAGAAATATTTCCAAATTCCCTCAGCTTCCGGGCTACAAATTGGCTGGTTTCATATTCCTGGAAACTTAATTCCGGATATTGATGGAGATGACGCCGCCACTCTCTTAGTTGTTGAGCAATCGCTCTTGCTTCTTCTTTAATGGTTGTTTTATCTGTTATCATCGTTGACCCCCCATCCCGATACAGATTACGTAAAATGAATGATTTTTTTGTTGTCGATGGCTAATCCAATTCCATCTTTTTCGGTTAACCGTTCATATGCCAGAAGGGCAATGGCTGTATCCTGTACTCCCGTCCCGGTCAGATCACATACGGTAATTTCTTGATCATTCAGTCTGCCTTTGGATGTTCCTGAAGTGAGCTCCCCCAGTTCTGTAACGGGAGCGGCCTTGTCAATATACCCTTGCTCAATGGAATGATGCAGTTCACCGAGCCTTGCACACTGGGCTTTTGTATCACAGACAAAACGATCGGCTTTGGATAGTACATCCGCTTCCAACTCCTGCTTTTCTTCAGCATCCGATCCCATAGCTGTAATATGGAGGCCCGGATGAAGCCAATCGGCTTTCACCAAAGGTTTTGTGGCAGGCGTTGTCGTAACAACAATATCACTGTTCCGGACAACCGGTTCCACTTCTGCTTCAATTTGAATATCCACATTGAGGAGGGCTTCCATATCCTCCTTCAATTTTCCGGCATTCTCTTTCGAGCGGCCGTATACCAATACTTTTTGGAAATCGCGGACCAGCTTGAGCGCTTTCAGCTGATAGCGGGCCTGGGCACCGGTTCCGATTACCCCTACTGTGTGAACATCTTCTTTTGCCATATGTTTGGCAGCGATGGCACCGGCTGCTGCCGTGCGGACTTCCGTCAAATATCCGTTATCCAGCAGCAAAGCTTTTGGTTCTCCAGTGATGGAACTGATCAGCATCATCAATCCATTGGCACTTGGAAGACCGAGCTTATAATTATTGAAAAATCCGGAGGACACTTTCAATGCAAACATGTCTTTTCCTGGAATATAGGCTGTTTTAACATCCACCTCTCCATTGCTTTCCTTTACATCAACCCTCATAATTGGCGGCATGACGACATCCTTTTCTTTTAGCTGCGTAAAAGCGTCTTCAATGACCGGGATCATTTGTTTGTCGAGCCGGATCATTTGCTTGATCTCCGATTCTGTGAAAATATGCATCTATGTTTCCACCTCCTAGCTGATAATGGTTAAGTCCAAATCTTCCTTAACAATGAGTTCCCTTCTGTAATCAGCCAATACCTCACAACCCGTTTCGGTTACTCGGAACGACTCGCTGATTTCAATGCCGTAATCATCGAACCAAAGCCCGGGTATCATGTGGAAAGTCATATTTGGCTTGAGAATTGTCAAATCTCCGCGCCGGATGCTGGCCGTATGCTCTCCCCAATCCGGAGGATAGTTCAGTCCCATCGAATACCCCAGGCGTGACTCCTTTTCAATGCCGTATTTTTTAATGACACCTTCCCAGGCGAGTGCCACCTCTTCACAGGTGACCCCAGGCTTGACAGCATCAAGTGCCGTATTCAGCCCTTCCACAACAATTTGGGACACATTGTACGCTTCTTCACTTGGCTGGCCAATGGATACTGTCCTTGCCAATGGCGAATGATAGCGCTGATGGCACCCGGCCAGTTCAATGATGACCATTTCGCCGTATTTATATTGTCTGTCTGTCCATGTTAAGTGAGGAGTAGACGTATTTTCACCGGATGGAAGCATTGGAACGATAGATGGATAGTCACCGCCAAATTCCGGTGTGCCGGAAACCAAATTTTTATAAATTTCGCCGACTACATCACATTCCCGGACACCTGCAGCTATATTTTCAACAGCGGCTTCCATGCCTCTTTCAACAATTTTTGCGGCCCGCCGGATATATTCAATTTCCTGTTCTGATTTGATCAGCCGAACTTGATTGACTAGCAGGCTCGCATCCACGAATTTCGCGTTTGGAAGACTCTGCTTCAGCTTTTCATAAGCAAGAGCCGAGAAATAATAAGACTCCATTTCGAGGCCGATTCTGCGGTTGGATTGTCCAATTTCATGTAAAATATCCGCTACGAATTCCATCGGATGCTGGTCTGAATGGACATAGGATTCAGGATAAGGGATGATGTGATCATCAAACAGCCAAGTCGTAGCTCTTGCGCCGTTGGCATCCATATGTCTGCCGATCCAGATCGGCTGTTCTTCGTCAGCAATGACGACAAGCAGTTGATCCACATAAAAGGACCAGCCGTTATATCCGGATAAATAGTTCATATTTGCTGGATTGGTGACAAGCAGTACATCCATTCCTTTTTGCGTCATTTTTTTCTTTGTCTCTTCCAGCCTGTATTGGTATTCTTCATAGCTGAATGGCAACATACAAAAGCCCCCTTTTTTGCAAATGCTTACAAGTTTAAATTCATTATATTAAATTAAGATTTTAAAAACATCGTCAAATCTGTATGAACTTTTTAAATTCAATTTATACAATTTGAAAAGAAATCGGCAGCTCTCTCTATGTCTTGTTACCTGGATTGTGGGTACTGGCTTTAAAAGATTTAATTTGGAATCTGGGTTTTGCGATTTGAAAACGGGGATTGCAGTTTGGCGTTCCGCTTTTAAACCGCTTTTCGCGCTTTGAAATCGGAATTCGCGCTTTGAACTTGGTTTTCGCGCTTTGAAATTGGAGTTCGTGCTTTGAAATTGGAGTTCGTGCTTTGAATTCGATTTTCGCACTTTGAATTCGATTTTCGCGCTTTGAAATTGGTTTTCGCGCTTTGAATCGGGAATTCGCCCTTTGAACTTGGTTTTCGCGCTTTGAATCGGGAATTCGCCCTTTGAACTTGGTTTTCGCGCTTTGAACTTGGTTTTCGCGCTTTGAAACCGGGTTTCGCGCTTTGAATCGGGAATTCGCCCTTTGAAACCGGGTTTCGCGCTTTGAAATTGGAGTTCGCGCTTTGAAATTGGTTTTCGCGCTTTGAATCGGGAATTCGCCCTTTGAATCGGGAATTCGCGCTTTGAATCGGGAATTCGCGCTTTGAAATCGGAATTCGCGCTTTGAAATCGGAATTCGCGCTTTGAAATCGGAATTCGCGCTTTGAAATCGGAATTCGCGCTTTGAATTCGATTTTCGCGCTTTGAAACTGGAATTCGCACTTTGAATCGGGAATTCGCGCTTTGAATCGGGAATTCGCGCTTTGAATCGGGAATTCGCGCTTTGAATCGGGAATTCGCGCTTTGAAATCGGAATTCGCGCTTTGAAATCGGAGTTCGCACTTTGAAATTGGTTTTCGCGCTTTGAATCGGGAATTCGCCCTTTGAATTCGATTTTCGCGCTTTGAATTCGATTTTCGCGCTTTGAATTCGATTTTCGCGCTTTGAAACTGGTTTTCGCACTTTGAATCGGGAATTCGCCCTTTGAATCGGGAATTCGCGCTTTGAAATCGGAGTTCGCACTTTGAACTTGGTTTTCGCGCTTTGAATCGGGAATTCGCGCTTTGAAATCGGAGTTCGCACTTTGAACTTGGTTTTCGCGCTTTGAATCGGGAATTCGCGCTTTGAAATCGGAGTTCGTGCTTTGAAATCGGAGTTCGCACTTTGAACTTGGTTTTCGCGCTTTGAATCGGGAATTCGCGTTTTGAATTCGAGTTTCGCGCTTTGAATCGGGAATTCGCGCTTTGAACTTGGTTTTCGCGCTTTGAATCGGGAATTCGCCCTTTGAACTTGGTTTTCGCGCTTTGAAACTGGAATTCGCGCTTTGAAATCGGAATTCGCGCTTTGAATTCGATTTTCGCTCTTTGCATTTTTTAAAGAGTATCCAGCAAAAAACAAGTGTCACATGTGGCCATGTGAACACTTGCTCTTTTTTCATCGTATGCTTACGCAAGGCGAATATTCGGCTGGATGAGCAATTCCCTCGGAAAATCAGCCAGTACTTCGCATCCATTTTCTGTTACGCGGAACGATTCACTGATTTCTATACCGACATTATCCAGCCAAATGCCGGGAATTAGATGAAATGTCATATTCGGCTTCAAGATCGTGTAATCGCTCGGCCTGAGGCTTGCTGTATGCTCACCCCAATCAGGCGGATAATTCAAACCAATAGAGTATCCGAGGCGGGACTCTTTTTTAATTCCGCTTTTCTCAATGGACTTTCTCCAAATCAGTTCAACTTCCTCACATGTCATGCCGGGTTTGATCGCATCCAAAGCAGTATTCAATCCTTCTATGACAACAGAAGCAATATACTGCAGCTGGTCAGTCGGCTTGCCTACTACTACGGTCCTGGCTAAAGGAGAGTGGTATCTTTTATAACAGCCGGCCAACTCAATAATAACCGGGTCTCCGTCTTGAAACACCTCATCTGTCCAGGTTAAATGGCAGGCCGATGTTTTTTCGCCTGTCGGAAGAAGAGGTACAATGGATGGGTAGTCCCCTCCAAAATCTTCGGTCCCGCTGATTTGGGCATGAGAAATCGCCGCAACGACATCACATTGCCGCACCCCTTCATTGATCGAATCCACAGCCGCTCCCATTGCCTTTTCTGCAATTTTTGCTGCTCTTTTAATATATTCAATTTCTTTATCAGACTTAACAATACGGACCCAGTTGACCAAATTCGTTCCATCCTTCAATGTTGCGTTTGGGAGACCGTTCATCAGCTGGACATAATTTTTTGCCGTAAAATAATAGGCATCCATTTCTACACCGATGACTCGTTTGTCCTGCTTTTTCTCCCTTAACACATCACAGACAAAATCCATCGGATGTTTGACGGTAGATTGTACATAGTCATCGTCATAAGGAATAATATGATCATCATCGAGCCATGAAGTATGTTTAGCCGCGCTGGCATCCTGCCCCCGCCCGATCCAATATGGCTGATCTTCATCAATGATGACAACCAGCAATTGATGAACATAAAAAGACCATGCATTGTATCCGGTTAAATAGCTCATATTGGCCGGATCTGTCACAAGCAGAACATCCATTCCTTCCGCAACCATCCGCTGCTTTGTTTTGTCAAGCCTCTCCCTATACTCCAAAATATTAAACGATAACAAACCCATCCCTTCCTTCACTTGTTTAAAATGTATTGAAATTAGATGTTTATAGCGGTGTCGCCTGGCCACAGCCAAACATTGCATTAAGTCCCCCCGGAAGAACAGGGCATCCTTAGTGAGCAATAGTGGTTTCAAAGGATTGAGACGTCCTAGGAGGATGTACAAAAAACTGTCCGTCAGAGCCGGACAATGCAATGCTGCTTTAATATAAATATCTATGATATGAAATAGGAATCCTTTCTTTCTTATGAAAATTGGGAATCCCTGTGGAATCTCTTTAAAAATACTTTCAATCTATCGGTCTTTGGATTTTCCAACACCTGTTTGGGCGGTCCCTGCTCCACAATCTTTCCTTTGTCTATAAAAACAATCCGATCGGAAATCTCACGGGCAAAATCCATTTCATGTGTTACCAAAATCATCGTCATATTGCTCGTATGGGCGATGTCCTTGATGACATTAAGCACTTCCCCGACCAGCTCGGGGTCCAGAGCGGAGGTCACTTCGTC
>NZ_JBHUEO010000033.1:0-1667 GCF_042680885.1 Siminovitchia sediminis
TTTCACTGGAGAAAGCTACCGAATGACTCACGCGTTATCAAGACAGAATCACTAACGGAATAGGCTGGCAAAGTTATGCACTTTTGATTGCACTATTGTGTATTTTTCTCTTGCAAAATACAATTTGTATTATTGGAATGATTACTTCCTTGACGATGGTTCATCTTAAAAACTTTGCATAACTTGTTACAGTCCTAGGACTAAACGAACTAAAATTCATAATAAAGAATTTAGTTTGTTCTTCTAAGATTTCAGGATAGCATCTAGGGCAATAATATTTACGCTGGTCAGTACGAAGCCAATCATTAGGTAACAGTGATAGTTGATTTATCCAAAAATAGTTTTCACAAGAGGTGCAAATTTCCCTATTCATAGTAAAAAACAACTCCCTTTAAGATTTTAACTTTCTAAATATTCAAAGCTATACTATGCTCCCTTAATGATCAAGGTCTAGACATTTACCTATATAAAGCGCAGAGTTTTTCTAATTTCGATGGCCATGAAAAAGACTTGCTTTAAATAACAGAGGAACAAACAAAATCGACTAGGCATTCGTCCTGGACGATTTTGTTTCTCTTGGTACAAACAATCAACAAGCCAAACAGCTCTACCAAGATGCCGCTAAACAAACCCAATCCGTTAGCAATAATGTAGAACCACGTGTTTAACAAATTGAACAAGAAGAACCTCAATACAAACAACAATAAAGAGTATGGTGAAAAGGTTGGTTGAGAGACCAACCTTTTTTAAGCATTCCATTACTGGTAAAACATGGAGGGAATTTAATAAAGGTTAGCTTTTGGTCCCATAAAAGATTATTTTCCTTTAATTAAGGATGTTATGAAACCCACAGCGATTATAGCTATACATGAATAAAGGAAGGCATCTAATTTTAATAAAGCCAGACCTGCCAACACAATAATTCCATCTATCAGTATAATTACAAGTGCAATATTTAACGAAAAAGTTTCGGAAATAATTTCAGCTAGTAAGTCAGTTCCTCCAGTGCTTGTTTTATATCGCAGCATTAGACCAACTCCAACTCCAATTATTGCACCTCCAATTAGTGCACTTGCAAGTTGGGGAATAAAAAATTGAAAACGAAGAGGAGCCAGTAAATCAATAAATAAGGACGAAACCAATAAGCCTTGCAAACTACTAAAAAAATACTCTTTATTATTTAATGAGGAAAATATACAAATAGGGATACTCAACCCCACCATTATAATACCAGTTGGAAATTTTAAAAAATAATGGAGTAATAGTGCGATTCCAACAATTCCACCGTCTATTAAATGATGAGGAACTAGGAACCCATTCACACCAACTCCTAATAACAGACTTCCAATAAGAGTAGCAATTAATTTCTGAAAAATAACAATCACCTTGTCTCATCTCATTTTAATCTAATAATATGTCGGGAATTTAAGGTTAAGAATGAGGTAAGAATGCAGAGGGAAAATTAAATATTAAAATTTTATGGATATTGATTTTATTAGGGAATACTTCATTTATTAGGGGATAATCGCCTCCACTTTCCCCCTTGTAACTGCTAGACTAAATTGAACAGTATTTGCTCGATAGAAATGAACACTTTCCGTCTATATCCCCTCCCATCAGTTAAACTGGAGAAGTAGGTAGAACTGATGTAATGGAGGTTCGGGAAG
>NZ_JBHUEO010000034.1:0-33669 GCF_042680885.1 Siminovitchia sediminis
TTCCTGAAAGTGGCGGGCATCCGCCAGCTGCTTTTAGGAAAAAAGCCCACAAATGCAAAATCAGGAGGAGAAAAACGATTCGGTTTTCTCCTCCTGATTTATTTTAGGGGCTATTTAGACAGCCCCGTTTGAAGGGCTTGAAGGTCTGTATTAATTCGACAAACTTCGAGGAATTCCGGGGCGTGCCAGGCACCTGTCGAAGGAATTCCGGGGCGTGCCAGGCACCTGTCGAAAAAGCACCCGCCGCATCTACTCCACCTTCACCCCGAAGTTATCTCCGATGGTCGTATAGAAGTCCATTTTTCTTCCGCTGTACTGAAAGATTCTCCGGGTGTTCATTTTGATATGGAGTTTCCGGTAGTCCCAGTAGCGGATGAACATCGTATGGCTGGCGGACTCCAATTCAGCCAGCTGGTGCAGCGGAATATTCACTTCAAATAAATTGGTATCTGTCCGATTCATCGGCAGCACGGTTTCGTTCATTTCGTTGTCCCGCTGCCGGATGACGAAGCAGTTCACTTTGTCCAGATCATCGCCATAAATGTTCACCCGCAATACGAAGCGATCGTCCGTTTTCTGATGCTCCTTATAAACCGCCAGCATGTTGATCCGCGCAAATTCATAGGGCGCCTCCAGCGGAAGCCGGTAGTAAGGGAGGCCGTCTTCCCGAATGACGGTTTCCTTTGTGGTGTCTTTCAAGCTCCATTCGATTAACGTCACAATGTCGGTAAATCTTTTCTCCTTAAATAACTCCACCAAAACTTTGTGCCACGGCTCAAAAAAATTCTCCGTGAAATCGTATCGCAGGCCTTCCGTCGTCTCGAGAACCTCTCGAAATTTCGCATAATACTTGTCCTTGCGAAAAGACCTTAAGAAATGGTGTCTGTTAAACAATCGGGTAATACAGTCAAACTCATACAGGCGGTTCAGCACCATCCGCTCAATATGTTCCGGCAGCCCTTTTTGGATGACATGCTTAATTACTTCCAGGTTGGTGTCCGTTTTTTCAAAAATGGTCGTCGAACCGACAAGGCTCTTATTGTCTCTGAACCGGTTGACGTAATAGATGACGTCTTTTGTTGTAGATATACTCGGGCAGTTCGTCAGGACATCGATGAAAAATTGCTTGTCTTCCGCAAATTTCATATCCGGGAAGCGGCAGTTGTGGTCTTTTAAAAATTGCGTTCGCATCATTCGAGCTGTTGGCCCCAAATGTTGAAAAATATGCGGGATGGAGCACGGATCGATTGATTCCCGGTATTCGCAGCTGTTGTACTCCCCGGTAACCACGAGTTTATTGTCTTCCACCTTGATGGTCCGGCCGATCGCGTACGGATCACCTGTTTTTTCCAGCAAATCGTAAAGAGATCGAATTCCGTCCGGGCTCAGCCAATCGTCCGAATCGATGAACATCGTATACGTTCCTTTTGCCAGCTCAATGCCGGTATTTCTTGGCGTTGCGGGCGAGCCGTTATTATGTTTGAAAAAAATTGGAACGATATTCGGATAAGCACCCGCATAATCAAGGATGATTGAGCGGGAATTGTCAGTCGACTTATCATCAATGATCAAAAATTCAATTTCGCTAAACCCGATGGTCTGGTTAAGAACGGAATCAATCGTTTTCCGCAGCGTCTTTTCCGAATTGTATACAGGCATAATTACGGACACTTTTGGGTTGTCAGGACGGTTTGTCGGATGGATATAATAACCGTCCTCATTATATGTCATCTTTTTTTCTTCTTCTTTATTTGAAAAAATCCTTGTAAGAAAGCTAAGCATCTTCAACCTCCGTTCAATAAAAATCCTGTTATCATTATTTTCATTCTGCAGTTTTTATAAACATTTCCATCATTGGATATACTTGGTGTATGTGTGGTGATGAATATGAAAAAGAAAATGAAAAAACGCCTTCAAAAACTATATAAAAAGACGTTTATGCTTCTGGAAGCTTTACTGCCCAAAGATGAAAAACTCATTATCTTTGAAAGCTTTCATGGTAAACAATACAGCTGCAATCCCCGGGCAATTTATGAGTATTTGCAGGAATATCATCCGGAATACAAGATGTACTGGAGCGTGGATAAAAGAAAGGTACAGGATTTGAAGGATCACCCGATCCAAATTGTCCGGAGGTTTTCCGTTAACTGGCTGTTCAAGATGACCCGGGCGAAATATTGGGTGGTGAATTCCCGGCTGCCGCTTTGGATCGCCAAATCACCACAGACCGTATATGTCCAAACGTGGCATGGCACTCCATTAAAGAAGCTCGGTCTCGATATCGACCAGGTACATATGCCCGGGACGAATACGAAAAAGTACAAACGTAATTTTACAAGAGAATCAGCCAAGTGGGATTACTTAATCTCGCCAAATGCCTATTCCACGGAGATTTTCCGGCGGGCGTTTGATTTTAAGAAAAAAATGATTGAATCGGGCTATCCGCGTAACGACTTTTTAATTAACGCGAATCATGAAAAGACCGTCGATGAAATTAAACGGAAAGTTGGAATCCCTGCTGATAAGAAAGTCATTTTATACGCGCCGACATGGCGGGATAATCAGTATTATTCCAAAGGACGATATAAATTTGACCTCAAGCTGGATTTGGATCAGCTAAAAAATGAGCTGGGGCAGGAGTATGTGATTCTTCTGAGGTTTCATTATTTAATTTCGGAGTATCTGAATTTGTCGGGATATGAAGGCTTTGCGTACGATGTCTCTTCCTATGAGGATATCCGCGATTTGTATCTTATTTCTGATATGCTTGTCACGGATTATTCTTCCGTCTTTTTTGATTATGCAAACTTGAAGCGCCCAATGATCTTTTTTGTTCATGACATAGAGGAGTATCGGGACCAGCTGCGCGGGTTTTATTTTGATTTTGAAAAAGAAGCGCCGGGACCGCTCGTCAAAACAACAGAGGAGTTGATTGAAGAAATTCGGCGCGGCGCTGCGGCACCTGACCATTTTTATCAAAAATTTTGCTGTCTGGAAAACGGGAAGGCGAGTGAGCACGTGGTAAAGGAAATTTTTCAATGATCGCCGTCATCAAAGAACTCATCGACAACTTTTACCTGGTTCGCCGGTTGTCCCTGTACGAAATCAAAAGCAAGAATAAAAGCAACTATCTGGGAATGACGTGGGAATTTCTCAATCCCTTGATCCAAATATTAATTTACTGGTTCGTATTCGGAAGCATTCGTCAGCGGGCCGGGATTGAGGTCGTGCCCGGTTTTGAAGTTCCCTTTATTTTTTGGCTGCTGGGCGGCTTCATTTTATGGACGTTTTTCTACCAGTCGACGATTCAAGGGTCTAAGTCGGTCTACACGAGGCTGCGGATGCTTTCAAAAATGAATTTTCCCATGAGCGTCATTCCGGCCATACCGATTTTTGCCCAATTTTATACACATCTCGTCCTGCTGGCCGTCACGTTCATCATTTTTCAGCTGGGCGGCTATTACGTGAGCGTGTATTTTGCGCAGATCCTTTATTTTATTTTTGCCTCATTTTGCTTGGTCTTTGCTATTTCGTTGATCACTTCGACCTTGTCCACATTGATCCGGGACGTCCATATGTTTTTAAACGCAACCCTGCGGATGTTGCTGTACCTGTCACCGGTTTTGTGGCAGCTGACCATATTGGATGAGCCTTTGCTGACCATCCTGAAGCTGAATCCACTCTATTATTTGATTGAAGGCTACCGAGCTGCATTGTTCGGCACGGAGTGGTATTTTCTTGAGCATTGGCAGTATAGCCTCTATTTCTGGGCAGTCGTGCTTGTACTATTTTTATTTGGTGCCAAAATCCACATGAAATTCCGGCGGCATTTCATAGACTATTTATAGGTCAATGGAATGCTTATAGGGAAGAATGTCGTAAGTACTCAGCCAGATGTTATTGCGGCTCTCGTGAAGAGCTTCACAAGCGGATTGGTTCAGGTCCGTCAGGTACGGGTTCCTAAATGGAATGGATTAAAAGAAGCGCCACGAGCTAATGTGGAAAGGGTCCAGGTGAACATAGTAAGGTTAGAAATCGCCAGATAAAATTTATAGAAGCGGGGATGGATATGGAAAAAGCCATTATTGTGAAAGACATAACAAAAAAATACAAGCTGTACAGCAGTAATAAGGAGCGTATCCTCGATCTCATTTTACCCAAAAGCTACGGAGAGGACTTTTATGCATTGGCCGGCGTGAGCTTTGAGGGTGAGAGAGGGGACTCCATCGGATTTGTCGGCATGAACGGTTCGGGGAAATCAACCTTGGCCAACATCGTCGCCGGGATCGTGCCCGAAACGTCGGGAAGCGTCGAAATTAATGGGCAAGCCTCCTTGATCGCTGTCGCTGCCGGATTAAACGGTGACCTGTCCGGCAGGGATAATATTGAACTAAAACTGCTGATGCTGGGCTTTTCAAGACAAGAAATTAAGGAGCTGGAGCCGGACATCATTGAATTTTCCGAGATTGGAAAATTCATCGATCAGCCGGTTAAATCTTACTCGAGCGGGATGCGTTCACGCCTGGGATTTTCCATCTCCGTCAACATCGACCCGGACATCCTTATCATTGATGAAGCCTTATCTGTCGGCGACAAAGCCTTTGCTGAAAAAAGCTTGGAGAAAATGAACGAATTCAAGCGAGCCGGGAAAACGATGATTTTCGTCAGTCACTCCTTGGGACAAATGAAGCGATTCTGCGACAAAATCCTTTGGCTCGAATACGGAACCGTGAGAGACTTCGGTACTGTCGATGAAATTCTGCCGCGGTATGAGGAATTCCTGAATCAGTACAGAAAAATGTCAGCGAAGGAGAGGGAAGAGTACAAAGAACAAAGGACAAGTGCCAGTCACTCTCCGGCAATTGTCAAATAAGGGGTGGGATTCCTGCTCAAGATTTGGCGAATATAAAGAGTTGTCCGGCTGACGCGGGGAATAAGAAACTTTCCTGGGAAATACTGTCGGCGGGCTGGAATATACTGTCGGGATTGCGGAAATACTGTCTAAGCGCTGTCCGGAGGTCGGAAATGCAGTCCTCCGTGGGCAGGGAATATTGTCCGGAGGTCGGAAATGCGGTACAACAAATCAGAAATACTGTCCATTGGTCGGGAATATTGTCCGGAGTTCAGAAACACTGCCCAAGAATCCGCAGATACTGTCCATTGAATGAGAAAAACTATTCAAGAGCCGTAAATCCTGCCGCGGCCGGCGAATACTATTCTAAGCCGGAAATACTGTCAAAACTCCAGCGGATACTGTTGGGCTTTGAGAAATATTTTCCAGGTACTGCCGAATCATATCTAAGGATTAGAGATACTGTTTGTACGTAAACAAATACTGTCCAGGCGGGGATAGATACTATCAAGGAAAAGGAGATACTATCCAACAAACCAGAAATACTGTCCATTGGTCGGGAATATTGTCCGGAGTTCAGAAATACTGCCCAAGTGCCCGCGGAACCTGTGCAAAGATACTGTTCAAGGAAGAGGAAATACTATCCTACAAATTATAAATACTGCCTCCCGCAGTCCGATGAAAACTGTACAAGAATCCCCAGGCCTATCCAAAATTCAATCTACATTTTTTAAAAATAATCCTTCCTTTTTGCAAAGGCATGCTTTATAATAGGTTTAAATTGTTCTTTATAAAGAACAATACGACCCGCAATAATAGCGTGTTAATTTTTTACCCATGATGTTCTTTATCAAGAACAAAAAGGAGGTAACGCACACTGGCTTATATTGATCTGGATTATACGAGTGCCCTTGGTTTTATTCATGAAAAAGAGATGTACCAAGCTCAGGAAACCGTGACGTTTATCCATGACCGGCTACATCAGATTCAGGGGAAGATGCTGGGCTGGGTGGACCTGCCGGCAGAGTACGATCGAGCAGAGTTCCGGCGGATCCAGGAGGCCGCGGCCAAAATTCAAAAACAAAGTGATGTCCTACTTGTCATAGGCGTAGGCGGTTCGTATCTCGGGGCGCGCGCTGCCATTGAGATGCTGAATCATCACTTTTACAACGATCTGCCCCCTGAGCGGAGGAAAACACCGCAAATCTATTATGTCGGACATCACTTCAGTCCAGTGTACATAGCGGAGCTGGCAGAGCTGCTTCGCGATCAAGATTTTTCCATTAATGTCATATCCAAATCAGGTACCACGATGGAACCTGCGATCGCCTTTCGTATTTTTCGCAACATACTTGAAGAAAAATACGGCAAGGCGAAAGCAAACGAGCGAATCTTTGTGACGACAGACCGGAAACAAGGAGTACTGAAAACACTGGCAGACCAAGAGGGCTACGAAACCTTCGTGATACCCGACAATATCGGCGGCCGGTATTCTGTTTTAACGCCGGTCGGCCTTCTGCCAATTGCCGTGAGCGGCGTGGATCTTGAACAAATGATGGCAGGCGCAGAACTGGCGCGCTCGGAATTAAATACTCCGCTGCTGAATGAAAACACTGCGTATCAGTATGCCGTCATCCGCAATCTTTTATATAAAAAAGGCAAGACGATCGAGCTGTTTGTACACTATGAACCTTGTCTGCATTTCCTTGCGGAATGGTGGAAGCAGCTGTTTGGAGAAAGTGAAGGAAAGCAGCAGCAGGGAATTTTCCCGGCGGCCGTCGAATATTCCACGGACCTTCATTCACTTGGGCAGTACGTTCAGGAAGGCCGGCGCGAACTGTTTGAAACAGTTATTAAAGTTCAGCGGCCGGCACTCAACGTGACGATTGAAAAAGATCATGACAACATGGACGGCTTGAATTTTCTTTCAGGAAAAACCTTGGACTATATCAATAAACAGGCGTTGGAAGGTGTTCGCATGGCACATACCGACGGCGGTGTACCGAATCTTTTGATCGATATCCCGCAGATCAACGCCTTCACATTTGGGTACCTCGTTTATTTTTTAAAAAAGGCCTGTGCCATGAGCGGCCACTTGCATGGAGTAAACCCATTCGACCAGTCCGGGGTCGAAAAGTATAAAACGAACATGTTTGCTTTACTGGAAAAGCCCGGCTACGAACAAAGAATGGATGAGCTGAAGCAACGCTATTTGGGAACGTTTGAAAAAGTGTAGGGCAGCATAGCTAATGGCGTGTCCGTCCGGACTTTCAATCCCAAATAAGAAAGGTATGAATCTCATGAACTGGAAGAACAAATTGGAGCATTGGCTGACGCATCTTCCGCCCGACGATCCTTTGCGGAAAGAGCTGGAGAATCATCTGAATCCTGAGGAATGTTTTTACAAGGATTTGAAGTTTGGCACCGCTGGTATGCGCGGTATCCTTGGACCGGGCACAAACTGTATGAATGTATACACTATCCGCAAAGCGGTGGCCGGTCTTGCCGAGCTACTCACCGAAAAAGGCGAGGAGGCCATGGGAAAGGGAGTGGTGATCGCCCACGATTGCCGGCATATGTCGGCGGAGTTTGCCCTGGAATCAGCAAGAATTCTTGGCATGTATGGCATTCGGAGCTATCTTTTTAAGGAACTCCGCCCTACTCCTTTGCTGTCTTTTGCTGTTCGTTATCTTGGGACGTCCGCCGGCATCATGATCACGGCCAGCCACAATCCTCCCCAATACAATGGCCTGAAAGTGTATGGGGAGGATGGGGCGCAGCTTTTGCCAGAGGCAGCCGGCCATATTGTTAGAGAAATGGATCAGATGGAATCGGAGTTATACTTTGACCCTCCAACGGAAAAAGAGCTGCTGCAGCGCGGATTGCTCACATACATAGGCAAGCAGATCGACAATGCCTATCTCAATGCGCTGGCTTCGACACGGCTACAGAAGGGTCAAAAAGATGTAACGATTGTGTTCACGCCATTGCACGGGACGGCTGCTCCCCTGGTCCGAAAAGGGTTGACTGAAGCCGGCTTTTTCAATCTCACGTTAGTAAAAGAACAGATGCACCCCGATCCTGATTTTTCAACCGTTTCCTCTCCGAATCCGGAGGAACACGATGCCTTTAAGCTGGCTATCCAATATGGAGAGAAGGTCGATGCGGATCTTTTGCTGGCGACAGACCCGGATGCGGACCGGCTGGGCGTTGCAGTGAAAAATGATGAGGGCCAGTATACGGTTTTGACCGGAAACCAAGTTGGAGCACTGATGCTTGATTATTTGTTGAAGCAAAGCCCCTTTGTCAACAAGGGGGCGATGATCCAAACGATTGTTACATCTGACTTTGGAAGAGCCATTGCCGCGGATTTCGGGGTTGAAACATTTGAAACCTTAACGGGCTTCAAATACATTGCTGAAAAAATAGCCCATTTTGAGCGTACAGCAGAATATCAATTTTTATTTGGCTATGAGGAAAGCTATGGCTATTTGATACGAGATTTTGTCCGTGACAAGGACGCCGTCCAGGCCGCTATTTTTATCGCAGAGGTGGCAGCATTTTTTAAGCGACAAGGAAAATCCTTATATGAAGCATTAATGGGGCTGTTTGAGGAATACGGCTATTATCAGGAGTCATTGACATCTATTCAGCTCGAAGGACAAGAGGGGGCTGAGCAAATCCGCCGGATCATGGACACGTTTCGGCAGGCGTTGCCTGCTCACATGGGCGTTGTGATGGTGGAAGATTATTTAAAGGGAGAATCGCTGCATCTCCCGAGCGGAGAAAAAACAGCCATCCAGCTGCCAAAAGAAAACGTCCTGAAATTCAAACTGGCGGACAAATCCTGGTTCTGTATCCGGCCGTCGGGAACCGAGCCGAAATGCAAATTCTACTTCGGCGTCAAAGGAGGCTCCATGGAGGAAAGCGTGGAAAAGCTGAGAGCGCTGGAGGCAGCAGTTTTTCGGGCGGTGCCTGTCACGCCCCGAAATTCCTCGGATTTTGTCGAATGTTTTAGGTAACAGGAGCTGAGGTTTCACCGCGAATTGGTCCAAGCGCCGACTAATAGTATTTAACCTTGGGCTCATAAAAAAAGTAGGGTTCAGCCCAGCTAAACCCTACCTAACATATTCTTTAATGGTCTCTCTCCAGAGGATATAGCCTTTCCCCGTCAAATGAATCCCGTCTGCCGTATACATCTCAGGCAGCTGCCCATTCTCTTCGAAAACAGAATAGAGATCAATAAAGGTAACGCCGAAATCCTCTGCCAATAAACGCAGCTCTTTGTTCAATTGTCTGATTTTATCGTTGGAAACGACGTCGCCATATTTATGATTATCAACAGGGAGCAGGCTCTGGATAAAAAGCTCTGTCTCCGGAGACTCCGTTTGAATGCGCTGGACAATCCTTTCGTAATTATGAATCGTAGAAGCAACACTTTTCCTCTTCAAATCGTTCACGCCAATCAGTAGAAAAATCTGCTTCGGATCCGCCTGGGTCACATCATCCAGCCGTTCCAGAACACCTTCTGTCGTATCTCCGCCAATCCCCCGGTTAATCACCGTTTTTTCAGGAAAAAGCTCACTCCACTCTGTGCGGAACGTCAAGCTGTCGCCTAAAAAAACAGTGGCATCGGTCGGGATGGGCAGCTCGTCAAACAAAGTGGTCCTCTCATAGGAGTGAAACTGTAACCTCTGAACACCATTCAATTTCTGAACCACGGCATCCGCTGTATCATTTTTAAGGAAAGGGAGGACTATGAGCAAAACGAGCAATATATTTACTGCAATTGAAATATATAAAATGCGCTTCATCTTAGTGTTCATGGTGCACCTCTGAATTGTTGATGGTACAAGAGTAACATACATTGGCTTATCGAGGAAAAATATTTTTGTGGCAGGGAGGAAGTTTCGTACCAACGGATACTCTTCAAATGATAGAAATACTCTTCATTTTTATAAAATACTCTTGACTTTTTCAAGTTCACTCTCGTATTTTTAGAAATACTCTTCAGTTCTTGGGAGTACTCTTCTTTTTTATAAAATACTCTTCACTTTTTAAGAATACTCTCATATTTTTAGAAATACTCTCCAGTTCTTGGGAATACTCTTTTTTTATAAAATACTCTTCACTTTTTAAGAATACTCTCCGTATTTTTAGAAATACTCTTCAGTTCTTGGGAATACTCTTCTTTTTTATAAAATACTCTTCACTATTCAAGAATACTCTCATATTTTTAGAAATACTCTTCAGTTCTTGGGAGTACTCTTCTTTTTTATAAAATACTCTTCACTTTTTAAGAATACTCTCCGTATTTTTAGAAATACTCTTCAGTTCTTGGGAATACTCTTTTTTTAAAATACTCTTCTGTTTCCAGAGATACTCTTCACTTTTCAAAATACTCTTCTGTTTCCAGCGATCTTTTCAATTTTAATTTCTTAATCGTTCGAGCGATAGATAATATTTTCGATCCTTAAAGGTTCCATCAAACGGCAATCTCAGTGCGCCCAGCAGGTTGGTAGCCACAGTCACAGAATCCAACTGAAGAAATTGGCGGAGCTGCCGGTTTGTAATAGTATCTCCATTTAAAAGATAATAATCGGCGAGAGCCGGAATATGAGCATGTTTATCTAAATACCTGCATCTTCGGCATTTCCATGTACCAAAAACCCTTGCCATGGACAAAGATTGGCAATTCGAACAAAAGACTCCAGGCAGTATATCGCTTTTTTTCACATCGAAGGTTTTGAAAATGTTTGTGTTTAATGGGGTGTGTAACTTTAGGAGAAGGCGGCACAACTTTTGAAGATTTGCATGGGAAAGGAGGGGGATTGGATGGTGATCCCAAAACCCTTCCGACTTTTGCCGAATGGCTAAAGGGCGTATCACTTTTCGGCTGGCGATCTGCTCGTAATGGGTAGCAAACTTGATAATGGATGAAGGATTTGTAACGACCACGAACGAGGTGCCGGGAAGAGTGAAGCCGAAGTGTTTTCCAATGAATTTTTCCATATGATACTGCTGGTTTTCTGCCTGCACAATGGGGTTGGGATAGGATTCGGTGTAGCCTTCATACGTTTGCAACATCTGCTGCTCTTCAAAAGTTAAGGTGCCGGCATGATTTTTCGCTTCATAAATCATAAAATAACTACTAGATAAAAGAAGTGAATCGATTTGAAAAAAATCTTTGTTCGTAAGGGGAAGTCGAAGGTCATGAAAAATATAGTGGTTTTTGCGAGGGAGATGGGCCATATGATAATCCAACTGCGTTTCCCCATAATATCCAGACCTCCTGACTCTTAAATCGAACTTGATTTTTGCTCGGCTTGGATGTTGCGGGTGAAGTCTGCGCAGAAGTGCCTCCAGCATCAAAATAGCAATTGGAAACTTTCTGTGTTTCTTAACCAATGTACCACCTCATTTTCTTTTATAATAAACACATTCGACATATTACCTCATAATCCTCCTTATATAAAATGGACAGGTCAGCTGGAAAATACTCTCAACATTTATAAAATACTTGTTACATTGCGTTCGTTACTCTTCAAGATTTAAAAATACTCTTCAAAAGTCAAAAATACTCTTCACAATTAATGGAATACTCTTTAAAGTTGTAAGCGCGACCGCAAAAAGAAAAGAATCACCCATGAAAAAGGACGGGTTCAGCCCGTGGCTGAACCTGCCTTACTCTTGACATCGTGGTCAATACTCTCAACATTTATGGAATACTCTTCACATTGCGTTCGTTACTCTTCAGATTTGAAGAATACTCTTCAAAAGTCAAAAATACTCTTCATAATTAATGGAATACTCTTTAAAGTTGTACGCGCGACCGCAAAAAGAAAAGAACCACCCATGAAAAAGGACGGGTTCAGCCCGTGGCTGAACCTGCCTTACTCTTGACATCGTGGTCAATACTCTCAACATTTATGGAATACTCTTCACATTGCGTTCGTTACTCTTCAAGATTTAAAAATACTCTTCAAAAGTCAAAAATACTCTTCATAATTAATGGAATACTCTTTAAAGTTGTACGCGCGACCGCAAAAAGAAAAGAACCACCCATGAAAAAGGACGGGTTCAGCCTGTGGCTGAACCTCCCTTACTCTTGACATCGTGGTCAATACTCTCAACATTTATGGAATACTCTTCACATTGCGTTCGTTACTCTTCAGATTTGAAAAATATTCTCCACCTTCAGAGGAATACTCTCCACCTTCAGGCGAATACTCGCAGATCCCCCCTCCCAACACAAAAAAGCCCGCCCCCACCGGGGCCGGGCCTCACTCCGCAATAAAATATCCCTTCAAATACTCAAACCACAACTCATGTCCCTTCTCATTCGGAGCACCCTGATCCTCCTGCAAATAGGAACGCAGCTCCTCATCCTCTACATCCGGCCACTCCGGCCAGTGATCCAAGTAGACCAGATCCTCGTCTTCTGCAAAGGTCTTCAAATCGTTCACCTGCGCCGGATAGAATGTCGCGTCATGAATGGGGTGGGGCGGCTGCAGCACTACAACTGCCTCCCTGACGGCGTCTACAAACGTTTGAATATTCTCATGGTTGTCTTCGACTTCCACATTGCCATTATCCATCAAGGTAAACGGCTCGAACAAGACGAAGTCAGGTTCAAACTCCGCCACTTCATTATGGCGGCTGTTGCTGATGAACTCGTCGGAGCGTTCATCATATTCAAAGATACCGACTTCGACATGGTCACCAAACGCTTCGCCGAGCGCATCTCGCAGCATAACGGACCAGCCGCCATTCTCTTCACCCAAGGACCCAGAACCGACGACGGCGACTTTATATGCACGACCCTCTTCCATCGCCTTTTCTAAACCTTCCTTCGCTTGATCCGGCCAGTTGTCCGCCAATGTCAGAAGATCCTGATTTGCCGATTTCGATTCCACATTCTCTTCCTTTTCCTTTACATTCTTCACGGCTTCTTCTGTCACTGCAGGTGCCTTCGTCCCTGCACTTGTTTTTCCCTTCCAATAAGTGTGGGCCGCAAACAGGAATATCACCGTAGCCAAAACTGCCATCACCGTAACGAATCTTCGCATTTGAATCCCCCTGCTATTTTGTAAAAATCACATTAAGAAATTGAAAAAAATGTAAATTCCCAATAGTTTCTCCAGAAAACATCTAGCTTTTTTCCATTATACGACATATAATCGTACTAGCGGTTTTAATTTTACAAAAAAAACCTATGATTTAACATGCCATAAATTGAATGGTTTGTCTAGGAGGATAACATGGAAGAAACTATTAGTCTAAGGGAGCTGATGGAGACCATCCGGAAGCGACTCAATTTAATTGTGCTGATCACACTGGCTGCTGTCCTGGTGAGCGGCATCGTCAGTTATTTTGTGATTACACCCATCTATCAATCTTCTACACAGCTGCTTGTGAATCAGGCAAAGAGCGATCAGCCGATCGTAAACCCGGGCGAAATCCAAACGAATTTGCAATTAATTAATACATATAATGTGATCATCAAAAGCCCCGCGATCTTAGAGCAGGTCAATGAAGATTTAAAGTTGGGCATGACCGTAGGCCAATTAAATGAAAAAATTACGGTCCAAAGTGAAAAAGACTCGCAAGTTGTGAACGTTACAGTTCAAGACCCTGATCCAAACCAAGCAGCGGAAATCGCAAATAAAGTAGCGGCGGTATTCCAACAAGAAATTGTCGATATCATGAATGTCGATAATGTCAGTATTCTTGCTGAAGCAGAAGCAGGCGAGAACCCAACACCAGTGAAACCGCAGCCGCTTCTTAACATCGCTATTGCCTTCGTTGTGGGTCTAATGGCAGGGGCTGGTGTTGCGTTCTTGCTCGAATACCTCGACAATACGGTGAAAACAGAAGAAGATGTCGAAAAGATATTAGAACTTCCTGTTCTTGGGGCCATTGCTACCTTTGAAGAACAAGATATGCAAAGAATGTCGAGGGCTGAAAGAAGCCCAAAGTTGAGGGGTGAGACCGTTGGCTCGAAACAATAAAAAAGTTATGCAATCGACACGGCGCAAGCTGATAACCAAACTAAATCCAAGGTCTCCCATCTCGGAACAATACCGCACGATTCGGACCAACATTGAATTTTCTTCTGTTGATGAAGAAATTCGTACTTTGATGGTGACATCCTCAGGACCTGGTGAAGGGAAATCAACGACGACAGCCAACTTGGCGGTTGTGTTTGCCCAGCAGGGAAAACGTGTACTGTTAGTAGATGCGGATCTCCGCAAACCCACGGTTCATTATACTTTTGGCATTACCAACACTTTTGGGCTGACCAATGTGTTAACACGCCAAATGGAATTAAAAGATGCAGTTAAAACATCGAATGAAGAACTCCTGCATATATTACCTTCAGGGCCCATCCCGCCGAACCCTTCCGAACAATTAAGTTCAAAAGGGATGAAGGAGTTTTTAGAAGCAGCGAAAGATGCATACGATCTTGTTATATTTGATACACCTCCTGTATTGGCTGTAACGGATGCTCAAGTGTTGTCAAACCAATGTGATGGAACCGTACTTGTTATTTCCAGCGGAAAGACGGAAACGGAAGCAGCGGCTAAGACGAAAGAACTATTAGAAGGTGCCAACGGCAGGATTTTAGGTGTAGTGCTCAATAATAAGAAGTTTGCAAAAAACAACAGTTATTACTACTATTATGGTGCAAATTGATTTTTCGACAATTTTCCCTATTTACTAAAAATGAATTTCCAGTAAAATGGTAGTATATGGATATCATATCTATTGTTAGGGGGAACCGGATTGATAGATATACATTGTCATATATTGCCAGGACTTGATGACGGCGCTGCAGATTTTACCGAAAGCCTGCTGATGGCTCAAAAGGCCCGAGAAGAAGGAATTAAAAAAATCATTGCAACGCCGCATCATCAAAATGGAAAATACAATAACTTCAAGGAAGATATTATACAGAAAGTTCAAGAGTTAAATGATTATTTAACAGCAGAGCAGGTTAACGTGGAAATTTTACCGGGCCAGGAAACTCGGATTTATGGGGACATGGTTGAAGATTATGACCGCGACGAAATACTCACGCTGGCCAATATCTCTTCTTATGTATTTGTGGAGCTGCCGTCTGGCCATGTTCCGCGCTATACGGAACAGCTGCTATTTGACTTGCAGATGAAGGGATTGACACCGGTCATCGTCCACCCTGAGAGGAACTCGGAGCTGATTGAACAGCCGGACAAGCTATATAAATTAGTGAAAAACGGAGCGGCTACGCAAATCACCGCGGCAAGCTTTGTCGGTTATTTTGGAAAGAAAATTCAAAAGTTTACAGCTGACCTGATTGAAGCAAACCTTACTCATTTTATTGCATCTGATGCGCATAATACGACGAACCGTACGTTTAAAATGGAAGAAGCCTATGAGAATATAAAGAAGGATTACGGAACGGACTTTTTATTTATGTTTATGGATAATGCGGAAGCTATTGTCGAAGGAAAAGACATATTTAGAGAGATTCCTGAAAGAGTCAAGAGGAAAAAGCTGTTTGGTCTGTTTTAGAAAAGATTCATTCAGGAGAGCTCAGACATATTGGATAAATAACGCTGAACGCAACTCACAGTTACGTCGGCAGGTTTCTTTTCGGTAATGCCTCCTATCCGTTATCAATGGAGACACTCGGCCATGCCGTGGGCGGGAAAGACTCCCAGCCTTAGACGCTCGTCGTCAAGGGTATGGTGTGAGGATGGGTTAGATGCCCAATCTTTTAAAAAAATGATTAAATGTCTAATGAAAGGGTGCATTCGTGTACGTTTTCATTAGACATTTATTTTTTAAGTTTTTTAAAAGTTATAGTTTGTGAAAATTGTAACATAAATGAAATAATTGAAAAAACAAGGAAAAGAAGGGGTGCGCCTTGACTTATCAAAAGCGAATACCACTATTAATGCTGCTGGATTCCGTGATTGTACTGTTTTCCATTTATGTCGGTTTTTTCATCCTGCATCCGTATTTTGACTTCTACTATTCAAAGTTGTTATTTATCAGCTCATTAATTTTATTGATCAGCCACCATATATTTGCTTTTCGGTATCATTTGTATCACCGGGCGTGGGAATATGCGAGTGTCGGGGAATTAGTAGCCATTACAAAGGCTGTGACTTTCTCTATCCTGACAGCGGCCGTTGCTCAATTGATTGGCGTAGGTGATGTGTATATACGAGTCCTGTTCCTAACCTGGATGCTGCATATGCTGCTGATCGGGGGATCGCGGTTCTCTTGGAGGATGTACAGGGATCGCTACATTAAACCGAAAAACGAAAAAATTAGAACGCTGATCGTAGGGGCTGGATCCGGCGGGACGACCGTAGCCAGACAATTACTACATAACCAGGATGTAGATCAAGAGCCTGTGGCCTTTGTTGATGATGACCCCAAGAAATATATGCTCGAAATGTACGGGATTAAAGTATGTGGAACGATTGAAGATATACCTAAAGTCGTTGATGAATGCAGAATTGCCAACATCATCATCGCTATTCCATCTTTGTCAAAGAAAGATGTCCGGCGCATTTATGAAATTTGTTCCCAAACAGAAGCGGAGATTAAAATTATGCCGCTGCTGGAAGACGTCATGACAGGGAAAGTTGAAGTCAGTGCACTTCGCAATGTGGAAGTCGAAGACTTACTGGGACGAGAACCGGTTGAATTGGATATCGGAAGTATTTCAGACTCCGTTACAGGAAAAACCGTTTTGGTCACAGGGGCAGGAGGATCCATCGGCTCAGAAATCTGCCGGCAAATATGTACATTTACTCCGAAAGAAATTATCCTTCTTGGCCACGGGGAATACAGCATTTATAACACCGATATGGAACTCCGGCAACAATATGGAGAGCATATAAACATTATTCCGGTCATCGCAGATATCCAGGACCGTGAAAAGATGCTGGAAGTCATGGAGCAGTATAAACCGAATGTTGTCTATCATGCAGCTGCTCATAAACATGTACCCCTCATGGAAGCCAATCCGAGGGAAGCAGTGAAAAACAATATCTTCGGAACAAAAAATGTGGCAGAAGCAGCGGATGCTTTTGATGTAGATACCTTCGTTTTGGTCTCGACTGACAAAGCGGTCAACCCTCCAAATGTCATGGGGGCTACCAAACGGATTGCGGAAATGATTATCCAGAACATGGCGAAAGTAAGCTCAACAAAGTTTGTTGCGGTCCGTTTCGGGAATGTACTTGGAAGCCGCGGCAGTGTTATACCTTTGTTTAAAAAGCAAATTGCAGCTGGCGGACCGGTAACGGTGACGCATCCGGATATGACGAGGTATTTTATGACGATCCCAGAGGCCTCAAGGCTTGTCATCCAAGCAGGTACTCTTGCGCAGGGCGGGGAAGTGTTTGTTTTGGATATGGGTGAACCAGTTAAGATAGCGGATTTGGCGAAAAACTTGATTACACTTTCCGGTTATTCAATAGAAGAAATCGGTATAGAGTATACAGGTATCAGGCCTGGTGAGAAAATGTATGAGGAATTACTAAATGAAAATGAAGTACAGAGGGAGCAGGTCTTTCCAAAAATCCATGTGGGGAAGGCGGAACCGTTAGACAGAAGAGATTTATATTGCATGATCAATAATTTACTGGATAGGTCTAATAAAGACTTGAAAAATATTTTGATAGAAACTGCCAATAGCAAAGGGTCAAGACGCCTTCAAATTGTTAAATAGTGAGGAGTTACAATACATTATGAATTTTGCCATCATAGGCTGCGGGTTTATAGCAAAAAAACACGCCGCAGCAATTGAAAACATAGAAAATGCAAAGCTTGTCGCTGTATGTGATAAATATGGAGAAGCGATGAAGCCGTATGTCAAACAGTATGGAGCAGAACCTTACTCAGATTTAGGAGAATTACTAAAAGACGATTCTATTGATATAGTATGCATTTGTACACCGAGCGGTTTACACGCTCCGATTGCAGAGCAAGTGGCTAAAGCTAAAAAGCATATTGTTTTGGAAAAGCCTATTGCAATGACAATGGAAGAAACGGATAAAATCATTAAGGCATCGGAGGAGAATGACGTAAAACTCGCTGTTGTTCACCCCAACCGATTTCGTCCTGTTGTTCAGGAACTGAGAGCCATTATGGACAGCGGGGCATTCGGTAAATTAAGTCACGCCAGCTGCATTGTCAACTGGAATCGAAATCAGGAATATTATGATCAAGCACCGTGGAGAGGGACCAAAGAACATGATGGCGGAGTTTTGATGAATCAAGCCATACATAACCTTGATTTGTTGCTTTGGTTCATGGGAAGGCCGGAAGAAGTCTTTAGTATGGAAGCCACACGGTTAAGAAAAATTGAAGCTGAGGATGTTTCGACAGGTGTTGTCCGCTTTGAATCAGGAGCTCTGGCAACGATTCAAGCCTCAACGACCGTATACCCCAGAAATTATGAGGAGTCCATCACAATCTTTGGTGAAAAAGGAACGGTTAAAATTGGCGGTGCCAATGCCCTTTACTTTGAACATGTAGAGATAGAGGGGTTTAAAGAAGAGCAAATTAAGACAATGAAAGAAAAAATAGAATCAGACCCTTGGGGGATACCAGGGCATCAAAGGATTCTTTCGGATATGATCCAGGCAGTAAAGGAGAATAGAGAGCCGGCGATTACAGGAAGAGATGGAAGAAATGCATTAGAACTAGTCCTTGGTTTTTATGAGTCTGCAAACACTAATAAGCCAATCCAATTATGAAAAGGGGCGTTAGTATGAGAACTGCAGTGACAACTAAAACGTTATCTGATGAATTAATTAAGAAGCTGGAAACAAAGACTGCGACCATTGGAGTAGTGGGACTTGGTTACGTAGGACTGCCATTGGCAGTTGAAAAAGCAAAAGCAGGTTATCAAGTCATTGGCTTTGACGTACAAGAGGAAAAAGTGGCAAAGGTCAATAAGGGAGAAAACTATATTGGTGATGTCATACCAGCGGATTTAAAGGCACTCGTCCAATCTGGAAAACTGTCCGCAACTGCAGATTATTCTTTCATTAAGGAAGTTGATGCCATTGCTATTTGCGTTCCAACACCACTTGATATCTATAAGCAACCGAATATGTCTTATGTAGAGAGTTCGGCTAAAGCAATTGCCGAAAACTTTACAGAAGGGACACTTGTCGTCTTAGAAAGTACGACATATCCCGGGACAACAGAGGAACTAATTAAACCAATATTAGAAGAGTCAGGGCTTGTTTGTGGTGAAGAATTTTTCGTAGCTTATTCTCCAGAAAGAGTAGACCCCGGAAATAAAACATTTAATACAAAAAACACACCTAAAGTTGTCGGTGGTATCACACCAACCTGTACAAAAGTAGCTGCAACCATGTACCGTTCTGTCCTAGATGGAGATGTCCATGAAGTGTCCAGCCCGGCTGTTGCAGAAATGGAAAAAATATTAGAAAACACATTCAGAAACATTAATATTGCACTTGCGAACGAAATGGCAATCTTGTGCAATAAAATGGGAATAGATGTTTGGGAAGTGATTGATGCTGCGGCAACTAAACCATACGGATTTATGCCTTTCTATCCTGGACCAGGACTAGGGGGACACTGTATTCCAATTGATCCATGGTATTTGACATGGAAAGCGCGGGAGTATAATTACCATACAAAGTTAATTGAGACGGCTGGAGAAATAAATGATAGTATGCCAAATTTTGTAGTCCAACGTTGTATGGAAATCTTAAATGAACAAGGTAGGTCTTTAAATGGATCTAATATTCTTATCTTAGGTGTAGCATATAAGAAAGATATAGATGATTATAGAGAATCACCAGTATTGCCAATTTTAAATATTCTTACACAATTTGGTGTAAACTGGATTGTTTCTGATCCTCATATAAAAACTTTTAGATTGGGAGATAAAGATGTAAAAACAGCGGAATTAACTAAAGACATAGTTAAAAATGCTGATCTTACTTTACTAGCTACCGATCATACTTTATTTGATTACGATATGATTAAAAAATATTCAAAAGCAATATTTGATACTAGGAACTCATTTAAAGAAAACTGTCCAAGACAATACTCAAAACTGTAGGGTTGGTGGGGAAGACAAATGTCTATACAAAAAATAATTGGTAACCGTTTTGTGAAAAATGCACTCTCTTTATTTTCGGCAACGCTCTTTGCTCAAATAATTGCATTTGCTTCTTCCCCCTTTTTAACTAGAATATACAATCCTGATGAATTTGGGCAATATAGTTTTTATATTTCAACCTGTGCTTTATTAATAGTTTTTACAACTGGGAGATATGAATATGCTATCAATACAGTTAAGTCTCAAAAAGAAAGTCAATTACTCTTTAAATTAGTCATAATAACCTCGCTAATCTTCTCATTATTGTTATTTATTGCTGAACTGTTTTATTATGGGAAAATATCCCAGTGGTTTAATTCTAAAAATGCCAATATTTTAATGTATTTTATACCACTAACGTTACTAGTAATGGGAGTTATACAAGGTTTAAACTATTTATTAAATAGGAATAAACAATTCGGAGTTATTTCAAAAGGAAAAGTCCTACAAAGTAGTATTACTAATGGATCATCAATAATTTTTGGACTAAGCGGTCTTAATTCTATTGGATTAGTTTTATCAAACTTGATAGGAATAACACTTTCTCTTATTTATCAATTTTTCAAAGTTAAACATAGTGAATTAATTAATTTATATAACATAAAATACAAGCAAATCTATAAAGTAGCTATAAAAAATAAAGAATACCCACTGTTAAATAGTTTTTCGGCTTTTTTTGATAATTTGGCAACACAAGCACCAGTTTTCATATTAATGAAGTTCTTTACAGAATCTATTGTCGGGTTCTATAGTTTAGCAGTTAGAGTAATAGGTATGCCTATTAGTCTGATATCCACCGCTATAACACAGGTATTTTTCAGTGAAATAGCAGATCTAAACAATGAGGGTAAAAGCATTAACCCTTTATTGTTAAGAGTTCTAAAAATTTTATGTTTGATTGGGATTATACCAACAATATTATTAGTGTTATTAGGTCCAGTTGTTTTTGAAATAATCTTTGGATATGATTGGAGAAAAGCTGGAGAAATTACTAGTATACTAGCATTTGGTTTTTTTGCTAAATTTGTAGTATCACCACTAAGTGTAATTTTTTATATTAAAAAAAGGGTAAAGTTACTTTCTAAAATTCAAGTTTTCAGAGCCATTACTTCAGTGCTGGTATTATTTATTTGTGCATATTATTTGGATATATATACTCTATTAATTATTTTTACCTCATATGAGTTTGTTTTTTATATTGTTTATTTATTTTTTATATTTTCGATATCTAAAAAATAAGCGTGATCCGAATGAATTCTTTCTCTTGACTTAATTAAGTAATGTTTCGCTTGGAAAGAGGAGTTATACTTGGAATCGATACTTTTTATTTTGTTATTTATTACTGTGCCTTTTTTTCTTTTTACTTTTTTAAAATTAAATAATATTGACATGTTTAAACCAGAGTTGTTTTCTATAACTTTTTGGGGCTATCTGTTTTTTGCGTATATCGGGATTTTTCCGCTTTATTTCGGTTGGGACAAGTATAGAGTAGCAGCGGGAATTACAGATAAATCTATAATACTTTTTATCTTAATATATAGTGCATCAGCATTTGTGATAATATCAATTACTTATGTTGTTTTTATGAAAGTTTTTAAAAAGTTTGGTCAGAGGATAAATAAATTTAATTCATTTAAGAGTTGGCTACCCTTAAACGTTTATCAGTCGAACTTTATATTATTATTATTAATTTTCAGTACAGTAGTTTTTATGATTTATCTATTTAAAATTCCGGAGATTCCCATATTCGCGCAAATTAAAGGTTATTCTACTCTTGAAATAAAACAATTTCGGAGTTTAGCTACTAATGATTTTTCAGGCTCTTATTACCTCTATAAATTGTTTTTTGATACTGTTTATACTTTAGTTTGTTTATCTTTATTTGCTAATTACTTGGTAAAAAGAACAAATAGTTCTTTACGTATATTCTTGATTTCCTTTTTCTTATCTTCATTTGCTGCTATTTATTCAACCCAAAAAGCACCTTTTATTTGGTTGTTAATAGCTTTGTTATTAACCTACTTGATTACCCTTAGTAGAAAGATCTCATTAAAATATATTTTTCGAATTGGGCTTGCGGCAATAATTTTTTTATTTTTCTTTTATAGGACTTTTATGGGATTGCAGGATAGGGGGGCATTAGAAGTATTTGGGTCAATGCTAAGTAGGGCAATTACCGGCCAAATTTCGCCAGCGTATTATTATTTAGAATTATTTCCAAAAGTAGTTAATTATTTGCATGGCACTTCTTTTCCAAATCCAAATGGAATTTTCCCTTTTGAACATTATCGTCTAACTGTGGAAGTAATGAATATGAAGTTCTCTAACTTATCAGACCTTGGGATAGTTGGTTCTGCACCGACAGCTTTTTGGGGAGAGGCATTTGCTAATTTCGGATATTTGGGGATAATTGTAAGCAGTTTTTATATTGGCATCTTATTGACTATAGTTCATTTGGTTTTTCTTCATAGTAAAAAAAGTGTATTTAATATTGCGGTATACGTTTGGATGATCCTCGAGTTTAATAAGTTATCTTCAACAGGAATTAGTAATTTTATATTTAATTTAAATATTATTTCAGTATTACTAATTTGGCTTACTTTTAATTATATAACTTTTCATAGATTGAAGTTTAAATCCAAGCATACATAAAGAAAGGAAAAATTATGAAAAAGATAGCATTTATAGTGTTTCAAAATTTTACAAACGATTCTAGAGTCTTAAAGCAATCAAGAACTATGATTGACTTAGGGCATAGTGTAAGTGTATATGCGATTGGAGACGAAAAGTTACCTAATTATGAGAACATTAATGGTCTAGAAGTTAATCGAATAAAATTAAAAAGTAAATCTTTACCCAAAAACCATATTTTTAATTTAGTGAAATATATGGAGTTAGCTATAAATTTAACATCTAAAATAAAAAATAACAATATAATTGTAGCTAGTAGTATTGCTCCCTTACCAATTGCTTATTTATGTAAATTAATGGGGTTATTTAGTCCAAGTATCATATATGACGCTCGAGAACTAGAAACAGAATCAAATGGATTAACAGGGTTAAAAAAGAAAATAGTAAACTTATTAGAAAAGTTACTTATCAAAAAAGTGGACGCGGTTTTTACTGTAAGTAGTAGCATTAAAGAGTTTTATGAAAAAAAATATCGAAAACCAATTTATTTAATAAAAAATACTCCTTATTTTATTGATGTAATGAAAAAAAATAAATTCAGAGAAAAGTTTAAAATTCCCCCACAAAGTAAGATTTTTTTGTATCAAGGAGCTTTGACCAAGGGGAGAGGAATTGAAAGTATCATAGAATATTTTCTTGTAAATAGTCAAGATGCATTAATAATAATGGGTTATGGACCATTGGAAAAGAAAATAAAAAACCGAATTAGAAAAAGCAATAATATATTTTTTCAAAAGGCCGTAGATCCAGCTGTTCTAATGGAGTATACGAGCTCCGCGGATTACGGTTTTTGTTTAATTGAAAACACTTGCTTATCGTATTACTATTGTTTGCCGAATAAGTTCTTTGAATATTCAATGGCAGGTTTACCCGTAGTTGCTAGTGATTTTCCGGAACTGAGAAGCTATGTGAATAAGTACCATAACGGAGTATTAGCAAAGGGCATTGATATTGGTAGCATCGATAACGCCATAAAACAAATAAAGAAAAAGAATTATAATGAGATGTCTACTAATTCAAAAAAACTTGCAATGGATAATGACTGGAGAAATCAAGAAGATATTATAAGTAAACTAATAAATGAACTATGAATATTACTGACTAGGTGTGGGTAAAATGAAAAAACAATATAATATATGTACAAGGTGTGTAATGGATACTACCGATCCTTTGATTTATTTTAATGACTTTGGAGAGTGTAATCATTGCACGGAAGCTATAAAACTAGGAAAAAAGATATGCTTTCCAGATAACGTTGGTAAGCAGAAACTTGAAAGTATTATTAGAAAGATTAAAGAAGATTGTGTAGGAAATAAGTATGATGCAATTGCAGGATTGAGCGGAGGAGTGGATAGTTCTTATTTAGTTTATAAAGCGGCTATAGAGTGGGGATTAAGACTTTTAGTTATTCATGTAGATGCTGGATGGAATGACAAAATAGCTGAGGAAAATATACACGCGTTAAATAATTTGGAAAATGTTGATTTGAAAATTATAAAAATTAATTGGGATGATATGAGAGCCTTGCAACTAGCATTTCTAAAGGCGGGTGTGCCTAATCAAGACATTCCACAAGACCATGCTTTTTTCTCAACCTTATATTCATATGCTATTAAAAATAAAATAAAATATGTTTTAAATGGTTCAAATTGGGAGACTGAAAATATACTACCCAAGGCTTGGGGGTATAATGCAAGCGATGGAAAACACATAAAAGATATTTATAAGAAATTTGGTACAAAAAAGTTAAAAAAATATCCAATTTCTAGTGTATATAAGTTAAAGGTTTATTACCCTTTTTTTAAGAAGTTGAAAATTATTAAGCCTTTAAATTTAATGCCGTATAATAAAGAAGATGCAATTACAGAATTGGAACAAAATACCGGGTGGAGATATTATGGAGGAAAACATTTTGAATCTATTTGGACTAAGTTTTTTCAGTCATATTATCTTCCAGTTAAATTTAATTATGATAAAAGAAAAGCTCATTTATCTAGTTTGATTGTTTCTGGCCAAATAACAAGAGAAGAAGCCTTGGAGGAATTAAAAAAGTCGCCTTATAATCAAAGTACAATTGAGGAGGATAAGGACATTATTGCATCTAAATTGAATATAACTAAGGAAGAGCTGGAAATATATCTAAAAAGTGAACCGAAAAAACATTCAGACTTTTACTGTTCAGAAGATACGTATCTTTACAAGATGCTATTTGGAATACATAAGAAAATAAATTGATGGATTTTTAATCCCCACAGTTAATCTTAAGTATATTAAGTAAGTTATTTTTGAAAGGAAGCTAAAATGAAGATATGCCATTTAACATCGGTTCACCATTATAATGATACAAGGATCTTTATAAAAGAATGTAAATCTCTTGCAGAGGCGGGGTATGAAGTACATCTAATTGCCCCAGACGCACCGAATGTGATTAAAGAAGGTGTATGTATTCATGGGGTTAAAAAAGAAAGTGGAAGTAGATTAAAAAGAATGACAAAAACCGTAAAAAGAGTCCTTGAAAAAGGGCTTGAGCTTGATGCGGATGTATATCATTTTCACGATCCTGAATTATTACCTATAGCACTTAAATTAAAAAAAATAGGAAAGAAAGTAATTTATGATGTTCATGAAGATGTTCCAAAACAAATCTTAACCAAAAAGTGGCTACCTAAAGTATTTCATAAGATAGTTGCTAATACCTTTGAAAAGTATGAAAATTATGCTGCACTAAACTTTGATTACATAATTACCTCAACACCATATATTAGAGACAGGTTTTTGAAGCTCGGTTGTAATGTTAAGGACATTAAGAATTATCCTATATTAAAAGAGTTGGAAAATGTGGATAAGACCTGGTTAAAAAAGAAAAATAGTGTATGCTATGTTGGGGGGATCACGGTAGCTAGAGGAATTAAACAAATAATAGAGGCCATACAAATTGCAAACAATGTGAAATTATTATTAGCGGGTAATTTTGCATATTCTACTGAAAAAGAGATGGTTAAAAGTTTACCAGGTTGGTCTAAAGTTCAGGAATTAGGTTATTTAAGTCGAGCAGAAGTAAAAGAGGTATACTCTAACTCAATAGCAGGGATTGTTGTTTTACACCCTACATCTAATTATTTAATGTCGCTACCAATTAAAATGTTTGAATATATGTCAGCCGGGATACCAGTAATAGCATCTAATTTTCCATTATGGAAAAATATAATTGAAAAGTATGAATGTGGAATATGCGTTGATCCATTGAACCCGAAGGAACTGGGGAATGCTATTCAATGGATTAAGGATAATCCTCAAATGGCTGAAGAGATGGGGAAAAATGGGCGTAGAGCTATAGAAAGGAAATATAACTGGGAAATAGAAAGTCAAGAGTTAGTTAAAATTTATAAAAAATTATTAGGAAATTATTAAAAAAATAAAAATCATTAGGAGAACAAAATGAAAATAAAAATGTTAGATTTAAATCAACAATATTTGTCTTTAAAAGAAGATTTAATAGAAAAGCTAAATGAAGTTATGATGTCCACTAATTTTATTTTGGGTAGTAACGTTAAAAAACTAGAAGATGACGTTGCTAAATACAGCAAAGCTCGCTACGGAGTAGGTGTAGGAAATGGATCTGACGCAATACATATTGCTCTTCAAGCTGCAGGCGTAGGAGAAGGAGATGAGGTTATTACTTCATCGTTTACCTTTTTTGCTACTGGTGGAGCAATTGCACGAGCGAATGCTACACCTGTTTTTGTGGATATTGATCCTGATACTTTTAATATTGACCCCCAAAAGATAGAAGAAGCTATTACCAATAAAACAAAAGCAATAATTCCCGTACATTTGTATGGTCAGATGGCAGATATGGAAGTCATTAAAGAAATTGCGGAAAAACATAATTTAGTTGTAATTGAAGATGCCGCACAAGCTATTGGTGCAAAGCGAAATGGAAAGACCGTAGGAGAATTAGGAACAGCCGCTACATATAGCTTTTTTCCAACAAAAAATCTGGGAGCATATGGAGATGGCGGTATGATTGTCACAGATAATGAAGAAGTTGCAGAAAATGCTAGGGTAATTCGGGTCCATGGAAGTAAACCAAAATATCATCACCATGTGCTTGGCTATAATAGCAGGTTAGATGAACTTCAAGCTGCTATATTGAATGTGAAGTTTCCACATTTAGAAAAATGGTCAGCGGCAAGACGAGAAAGGGCAAATTATTATACTCAGCATTTTAATGATATGTTAAAGGATATAGTGACAACCCCCATAGAAAAAGAAGGAAATTATCATGTCTACCATCAATATACATTACGAGTTCCTGACCGGGACGCCCTACAGGCCTATTTAAAAGAGCAAGGAATAGCGACAATGATATACTATCCAATTCCACTGCATATGCAACCGGTGTTTAGTGATTTAGGTTATTCAGATGGAGATTTACCACATGCAGAAAAGGCAGCTAAGGAAGTATTGTCGTTGCCTATGTATCCAGAGTTGGAAAAAGAAAAACAAGACTATGTAATAGAAAAAATAGTAAATTTCTATAAAAAGTAAATCAATTAGTAAATTAAAGACCATCTGACATATGATGGTTTTTTTGTTGGGAGAGAGTAAAATGACTTCATCTATACAGCTGGGTCAAAACGTTGTGATTGGTCAAAACGTTAATTTTGGTGACAATGTTGTTATAGGTAATAATGTTACAATTTATGAAGGTACACAAATCGGAAGCAATGTGATCATTCAAGATAATGTGGTTATTGGCAAACAGCCAACTCGTGCCAAGGCATCAATACTTCCTGAAACTAAAAAATTGCCGCCGGCAATCATTGGAAATGGTGTAACTATTGGTACGTCTTCCATTATATATGCCAATGTTAAAATCGCAGATGAAGTTTTCGTTGCAGACTTAGCAACCATTCGAGAACGTGTTACGATAGGTGAGCGAACGATTGTTGGACGGGGAGTTGCGATAGAAAATGATTGTAAAGTTGGAAGTCGCTGTAAATTAGAAACTAATTGCTATATTACAGCCTATTCAGAACTGGGTGATCATGTCTTTATTGCTCCCTGCGTAGTTACGACAAACGATAATTTCATGGGAAGAAGTAAAGAGCGTTTTGATAAATTTAAAGGGATCACTGTTCAAACAGGTGGCCGAATTGGTGCTAATGTAACTGTTTTGCCTGGAAAAGTAATACATGAAGACGGAGCAGTTGCTGCTGCAAGTGTAGTAACTAAAGATGTTCAAAAGGAAGAATTGGTTGTAGGATCACCTGCAAAGAAAATAAGAGATGTGCCTGAGAACCAGCTGCTTAGGAATCAAGGGTGATGGAAGGTGAATATATGGATATTTAATCATTATGCGATTAGCCCTAGTTCAAGTGGTGGCACCAGGCATTATGACCTTGCAAGGGAGCTTGTAAGGTACGGTCATTCTGTTACTATTTTTGCATCATCCTTTAATCATTTTACGCGAAAAGAAACTGTATTCAGGAATTCCAAAGATAATTACATCCATGAGAGGATAAATGGTGTGGAATTTATCTGGATACGAACACCAGCCTACGGAGATATACTTTCAAGGATAAAAAATATTCTTAGTTATTCTTTAAAAAGTTACAGTTATGCTCTTGGAGTCCTTAAAAAGGCCAATCCAGATCTTGTCATTGGTTCTAGTGTTCATCCGTTAGCAGCTCTAATAGGTTATAAAATCTCCCGAAAGGCTAATAGTCTATATTACTTTGAAGAACGTGATTTATGGCCGCAGACATTTGTGGATTTTGGAAAGTTATCTAAAAACAACCCTTTAGTTAAACTGCTCTATAAATTAGAGCGCTTTTTATACTTAAAAGCTGATAGGATTATTGTTTTATTTGAGAAAGCTCCTTCATATATTGAGTCTACAGGTATATCAAGAGAAAAGGTAATTTATATGCCTAACGGTGTTGATTTGAGCAGATTCCATAAACCAGTAGAATCTATGATGAAGAAGGTTTTTAAAGGGACAGAAGGTAAGCTTAAAATCATATACTTAGGGTCTCATGGAATTGCAAACCACCTTGAGCCTGTAATCGACTTGATTGAGATGTTAAAAGGAGAACAGGATATTCACTTGCTAATGATAGGCGATGGCCCTCTAAAAGAACAAATACGTAGAAAAGCTAAAGAGAAAAATCTTCATAATGTGACATTTCACTCTTCCGTACCAAAAGAAGATGTACCTACCATTTTAAGTAATGCAGATTTAAGTATTATCTCAATGAAAGATTCTCCTTTATATAAATGGGGATTCAGCATGAATAAGTTGTATGATTACATGGCGGCTGGACTTCCGATTTTAATGATAGCAAACCCGGCTACAGTCGGAAATATTAAAAAAGTGGAAGGGATTCATGTGTCACAAAACTTGGATGATTTATGTCAAGTGATTAAACATTACAGAAGCGACAAAAATAAAATGCAACATGATGGTAATTGCTTAAAAAGCCATGTTGCCAGCCGTTACTCATGGGAAAAGCTTGCGGGACAGCTACAGAAAATCATAGAGAAAGATCTTTTAAATGATAAAAAAACAAGACAATATAGTTAAGTGTGATTTTTATAAGTTTGGATCCTTGGAATACCGTAATAATGAATAGGTGTTGAACATGAAAGGATTATTTGATATTACAAGCTCTATTATTGGTATATTAATATTAGCCCCAGTTATTTTCCTTACAGCAATTCTTGTTCGGATTAAGCTGGGGTCTCCTGTTCTATTTAAGCAAAAACGCCCTGGTTTACATGGAAAACCATTCTATGTTTATAAATTTAGAACAATGACAAATGAACGAGACGAAAACGGCGATTTATTACCTGATCATTTGAGACTCACAAAATTTGGTCGCTTTCTTCGAAAACTAAGCTTAGATGAATTACCACAACTTTTCAATGTTTTAAAGGGAGATCTTAGTTTGGTTGGCCCGCGCCCTTTGTTAATGGAGTATTTAGATCTGTATACTCCTGAACAAGCCCGACGGCATGAAGTTAAACCAGGAATAACTGGATGGGCACAAGTGAATGGACGAAATGCAATTTCATGGGAAGAAAAGTTTGACTTGGATGTATGGTATGTTGATAACCGGACGTTTTGGCTGGATCTAAAAATATTGTTATTAACAATATTAAAGGTGTTTAAGTCTGAAGGGATTAACCAAGCTCAAAATATTCCCATGAAAAAGTTTACTGGGACGGATGGCGGTCATAAATGAAGAAAATAGTTATCGTTGGCCAAGGTGGGCACAGTAAGGTAATAACAGATATTATCTTGGCATATAATGAATACCTGATTTACGCTGTTTTAGATGATAAATTTGATAAACCTATTCAAAAGGACCATATTATTTATGGCCCTATTTCATATGCTGAAAGTTTAAGTAAGGAACAAGAGATTTTCTTTACTATAGCTATTGGAGATAACGGTGTCCGTAGGAAGATTTCTAGGACGTTAGAAAATATAGGTGCTCAGTTTGCTATTTTAAAACACCCTACGGCTGTTATTAGCCGATCTGCAGTTATTGGCAGGGGATCAGTTATTATGCCTAACTGTGTTATTAATTCAGATACGATTATTGGAGAGCACGTAATTATCAATAGTGGTGCAGTAATTGAACATGATAATAAAATTAATAATTATGCGCATGTTTCTCCAAGAGCTGTCATGGCAGGAAACGTGTACGTGGGAGAAGGCAGTCAAGTCGGTGCTGGTGCAACGATTATTCCAAACACTAAAATTGGCAGCTGGTCAATAGTTGGTGCTGGTGCAACTGTGATAAGAGATGTCCCATCTAATGTTACGGTTGTTGGTGTACCTGCGCAAATAATAAAGTAATTAGAGAGAGCTGAGAATGATGACGAATCAACAACGGATTTTCCTTTCCCCTCCACATATGAGTGGAAATGAACAAAAATACATAAATCAGGCGTTTGAAACCAATTGGATTGCTCCTCTAGGACCAAACGTTGATTCATTTGAACAAGAGTTGGCTGAATATGTTGGAACTAAAGGAGCGGCTGCTGTCAGTTCAGGTACCGCGGCTATTCACTTAGCATTGGAATTGCTGGGAGTTCAGAAAGGTGATCGGGTGTTTTGCTCTACTTTTACTTTTGTAGCTAGCGCTAATCCGATCCTTTATCTGGGAGCAGAGCCTGTCTTTATTGATTCTGAGCCAGAAACTTGGAATATGAGTCCAGTAGCACTGGCAAAAGCATTTACTGATGCAAAAAAGGAAGGAAAGCTCCCCAAAGCAGTCATAGTTGTTAACTTATATGGACAAAGTGCGAAAATGGATGAGATTGTTAGCTTATGTGAAAAGTATAATGTTCCCATAATTGAAGATGCAGCCGAATCTCTAGGCTCATTATATAAAGGAAAAAAGAGCGGAACTTTTGGGAAGTTTGGGATCTACTCTTTTAATGGGAATAAAATCATTACAACTTCGGGAGGCGGAATGCTTGTTTCTGATGATGAGGAAGCCCTTCAGAAAGCCAGATTTTTGGCTACGCAGGCAAGAGACCCGGCACCGCATTATCAGCATAGTCAAATAGGGTACAATTATCGTCTGAGTAATATTCTGGCAGGAGTTGGACGCGCTCAATTGGAAGTATTGGATAATCGCGTATCTGCCCGCCGTAAGATATTTGATCGTTATGTCACAGCCTTGGGATCGATTGAAGGAATAGAGTTCATGCCGGAATTAGAAGGTACAATTTCAAACCGCTGGCTTTCTACTTTGCTGATAGACCCGGAAATCCTATCGGTTACTCCGTATGAAATGATTAATGCATTGGCTGAAGAAAATATTGAAGCACGCCCTTTGTGGAAACCATTGCACTTACAGCCTTTATTTAAGGAGTCTCAACTTTATTCACACAGTGAAGATTTAGTAACCTCTGAGGACTTATTTAAAAAGGGACTATGTCTTCCTTCTGGGTCCAATATGCAGAAGGAAAGTCAAGACCGAGTGATCCGTGTAATTGAGCAACAGATTAATAGAAAGATGCTTGTAAACTAAGGATTTCTATATCAATGAATAAAAAAAAGCTATTAATAATATTACTTCTCTTTTTGTTGTTGTCCTCATCAGTAACTATATTAAATAAAAAGGACCTAAATAAAGGTCAGGATGAGCTAATTACACAAGAATTATATGACAAATGGTATACTCAATCGGACTGGTCAATAAACATTTTTCCTCAACCGGGAAAACAGTTCAAAGGGCATGAATATGCATGGGGCTGGAGCTATGTTGCCAACTCTTTAATTGAGATGTATAAGGCAACAGAAGATGAGAAATATTTAGGTCTCCTTGTCCCGCAAATAGAATATATATTCTCTCAAACTGACGAGAAATTAAAAGTTGAGAGCTTTACAAATTCAGGGTTATATTTACCTGCATGGTCAGACGGAGGCTATTATACGAATGGGAAGTTTAATTATATTTATCCCGTTCATACCGGTATGATTATTATCCCTGTTTTAAGGTTTGTTGATTTAGTTAATGAGAATGATATTACCAAATATAAAGAAATAGCAAATCAATTCTTGCAAGAAAGTGGAAGAGCTTTGGCAATCCATAACCAGCCTAATATGTGGAGAGATATTTCACATGATGAAGGTTTTTATTATGGACACCCTTATGGGGAGGGAATTGTTTCTGAAGCTAATAAAATTGGAGTTCCCAATCGAATATTTGCGTATTTAGCAGCTTGTGGACTCTATGATAAACTTACTGGAAAGGAACTATTTACTAAACAGATAGAAAAAAGTCTTCAGTATTTTAAGAACTCATTAATTAAATATGATAAAGATCATGACGCATTTTATTGGAGCTATTGGGATGATCTAAATGCACAAAATTGGGAAGATATTAGTCATGCCGAACTAACTACCTATGGAATATTTCTTCTCCATAAAGAAGCAGGTTTCAAAGTTTATAGTGACAAAGAAATGAAGAAATTTAAAAACATTATTTATAAAGTAGTAAGTAATGAAGATCCCCCTAAGATAAGAAAGTATATTCATGCAAGAAGCAGTGAGCAGACTAGTTATTATACACCCAAGGAAAATGAGTATTATTTTTCAACATTAAGATGGGCATTTTTAGGTGTATATGATGAAAGAGTGCTGGGCCATTTAAAAGATGTTTACAGTGGTCTATATTATAAAAATAAGGTTACAAACACAGACCTTTATAGCATCGCATTATATCTGTCCACGAAAGAGCAAATAAATAACTGAAGAAACTGAAGAAAGACATAGGTTAGCTCCACCTCTGCCATGTTTTTGCCCCACTTAGTACACAATTTTGATTCACCAATGCCAAGTGAAAGCCAGTATAAATACTTACGTGTTTTTCAACAACCACCACCCTTGACCTTGTTTGTGTCCGTGGTATTGTTTTGATGGCGAATGGCAAAGTAAAGCCTTTGAGGCTCATTCGCATCAATAGTGTATACCGACAATCACTTCTAAGTTCCGCTGGAGGGGCCCGACCCCTTCCAACTATCACATAGAAGTGACGGTGGTCAAGGGCAAGCAGCTAAAGCCGTTGTTAAGAAATGTATATTACTGTGGATTGGATCACCTTTGTCAAATGGATCATTTCCTTGTCACAGGTGGATCAAAAGATGGCACAACGGGATCAATTTGATGGCTGTAATCAAATAACTAACACATAGATTATAATTTATACAAAAACTGCACATGTTTATGTTAGGATTGTAAACTTATACTATCCCAGCCTTTTTATGAAAAGAAAAGCTTAAGCTTAATAAAGTTTATTACAAGGAGCTTTATACACTCAAATAACCCTATGATGTATTTTGCAAGAGAAAAATACACAATAGTGCAATCAAAAGTGCATAACTTTGCCAGCCTATTCCGTTAGTGATTCTGTCTTGATAACGCGTGAGTCATTCGGTAGCTTTCTCCAGTGAAACT
>NZ_JBHUEO010000035.1:0-27017 GCF_042680885.1 Siminovitchia sediminis
CTAAAATGTAGGTGTGGTAACTTACATTTTACTAGAAAGGGCGATTTTTTTGTATGCCTTTTTTAGAACTAAACAAAATAGGGCTGTCACAGAAAATCAGTTTTTACTGACTTTCTGGACAGCCCCCCATCAATATTTATATCATGCTATATCTGGGTGTAATTACCGATTAGCGTTTGTTTAAAACCCGGGCGGTTCTTACTTGCACGAACTTGTCGTACCTTCCGACAAGGCCAGTAATGAAGGTCCTCATTAGCACTACCCTCTTTCTTGTTATGGTACCTTCATTATCATCCTTTCCTTAATTATTCACAAACTCAGAAAGTTCCAAAGAAAACGGAAACAATGACCATGAAAGCGAATATCATCGGCCATTTTCTCGTATTTTCTTAGCATCTCTCCTGTTATTACAGAGGGCGGCAATGCTCGTCCATTCTTAAATATTCATATTCAGCTTATTCCCTAATTTCCTGATCTCCCTCTCAACATATTCTTTGCTGTAGTCATATCCGACAAGTGCCAGGATGTTTTGGGATTCATCAAAGATGGGAGCAAAGCATGTTTTCCATACTCCATAATGATCCTGATAGAGGTTGGTCACTTCTACTTGGCCATTCATGGCAGCAGTAGCGGATTTCATGGCTTCCGGGCTGCCTTTGTATAACTGTCCGGGTTCTAATACAAAACTATCGTCGCCTACCAGGTTGCGCATGGTTGACTCGTCCACATATTCAAACAGGAAAACATATTCAATAGAACCCTCTTGTGCTTTCAGGTTGGTGAGTCTTTTCTTCAGCGCCTGGTATGCTTGATTATTCGGTGATACATCTTTTTTTAATTGGATGATTTTATCCACTTGAATGGCTGCTGCTGTGACAATAGCTGTGGAACGAAGCTGTTTGTCCAATTGCTCTTCCAATATTTTTCTTCGATTGATCGGAGACAGATTGGCATGATCCATTTTTTCTCGGATTTTTTTGTATTTACGGCTCATTGTCGGCTGGGTGAGCCCCAATACTTTTGCTGCCAGGTTGACAGATTTATATTGGTCCATCGCCATGGTGATGAGCTGCTCTTCCACTAAATCAATCGCTTCTTGCAGCGGCATAATATGCTCCACAATGGGGGAACTTTTCACCGTGTCTTTTTTCCAGGGAATCAAATGCCGGATAGATGCTGCATGCAGCTTATCTTTAACAGCAGTGACTACCAATCTTTCAATAAAATTTTCCAGCTGCCGAACATTGCCCGGCCAATGGTAAATAGAGATCAGGTCAATGGCATCTTTCGTCAGGCGTATGTTTCTTCCATATATCTCATTGTACTTCTGAACAAAATGAGAGACGAACGAAGGGATTTCTTCCACCCTGTCTTTTAATGAAGGAATGTTAATAGGTACGACATTTAAGCGATAGTAGAGATCCTCTCTAAACTTTCCTTCTTTGACCATTTTCTCCAGTTCCTGATTGGTGGCAGCAATCAGCTGAATATTAAGCGGAATAGACTGCGAACTTCCCAGAGGAGTGACTTCCCTCTCTTGGAGGACCCGTAAAAGCTTGACCTGCAAAGTAAGAGGCATTTCCCCGATTTCATCAAGGAAAAGAACCCCATGGTTGGCAAGCTCAAATTTCCCGCGCATACCTTCTTTTTTTGCTCCGCTGAAGGCTCCTTCCACATAGCCGAATAACTCACTCTCCAACAAATTTTCCGGAATAGCTCCGCAGTTCACTGCAACAAAAGGTTGATGTTTCCTGGCACCCAGCTCGTGAATGGCTCTGGCAATCATCTCTTTTCCGACTCCGGATTCCCCCAGCAGGAGAACAGTGGATGGATACTTTGCGACCATTTGAACGGTTTGAAATACTTCCAGCATTTTTTTGCTTTTGACGATGAATGGGAAAGAGAGTTTCTCGGCTTTCGGCACATCTTCCCCCAACGATTTCTCCGTATCCGAACGATCCGTTACTTTGACCAATCCCCAGGCATATCCGGCCACTCCATTTTTTTTCAATGGATAGGATGTAACCAGGATCTCCATATTGTTCCATGCAGTTAACAGAGCGGATGACTCTTCTTCATTGAACAATGTCTTCAAAACGGCTTCCCCTGTAAAAAATTGTTCTTCCAATTCCAGCAGCGATGTCCCGGTCCAATCGTCGACCAGCGTGTCCCATAGCCCTTCGATCTGCCCTGACTTGCTTATGATCATGCCGGCCTCGTCTGTCATCCATACTTCATCGTACATCGATAAAAGCATCGTCTGATAGGCAAGAATTGCGCTGTCATGATCCATTCCCTGTATAGCAGGCATGTGGTTCACTTCCTTTTGCAGTGATCAAATCCATCCATTTTCGGATCGAATATTCAAAAAAGTATATTTTTACAAGTGTAAATCACAAGATAACTGGGTTTATCACTTGGCACGGGTTTTGCAATTAAGTTAAGTAACTCAATCAAAAGAGCACTTGCCTTATTTTGATTGAGGAGAGGGTACAAACACCCCATTGTAAGCGATTAAAATTATGCCTAAAAAATGAAAGGGGAGATTGGAATATGGCACAAACCGTAACCGCCGTAAAACTACATGCTAAATCTTATATTAACGGAAAATGGGTCGAAGGAGAAGGGGAGACAGTAGAAGTCATCAGTCCCATCGATGGAAGTGTAATCGGAACATTTAAAGCTTGTTCAAAAGAACAGGTGGAGGAAGCAGTCAAAGGCGCAAAGGAAGCACAGAAAAAGTGGGCAGCCCTTCCGGTGCTGGATCGTTTGGATATTATCAACCGTGCGATCGAGCTTTGGGAAGAAAGAGGCGAAGAGATTGCGCAATTGATCAGCAAGGAAATGGGTAAAACCATCCGTGAAGCCCGCGAAGAAATTTATGATATGTTATTGCCGATTTCCAAAAATGTAGAGGGGGATGTATTGAGATTCCGGGGAGAAACCTTGCCAAGCACAGCGGACAGAAGAAACAGCAAAAAAATCATGACAACTTTTGTTCCGATTGGGGTCATTGGCGTCATCACTCCATGGAATTTTCCGGTTTCCATTTCCAGTGAAGTTCTGCCACATGCATTGGCCATGGGGAACGCGACGGTGTATAAGCCATCAGAAAAAACACCTTTCAGCACAGAACTGTGGGTAAGGCTTTGGGAAGAGGCGGGCGTTCCGCAAGGGGTTTTAAATATGGTTCAGGGCTTGGCCGAAGTTGGCAGCACAATCGTGGAACACGATGATATCGGAGCGATTTCTTTTACAGGGAGTACGGCTGTCGGAGAAAAAATCGCTAAAGCAGCCGGTTTGAAAAAACATTTGTTTGAACTGGGCGGAAGCGATCCGATGATCATCATGGACGATGCCAATGTGGATGAAGCTGTGAAAAGTGCTTTAATTGGTTGTTTCTATAATGCAGGCCAAGTCTGTACGGCAACTGAAAGAGTCCTCGTACATGAAGATATCCATGACGAATTTGTGAGCAAGCTGGCTGCAGAAACAGCAAAAATCCGTGTCGGTAATCCTCTCGATGAAGAGTCTGATATGGGGCCGCTGTCCAGCCGGGCAGTGTTGGATAAAGTAAATGCACATGTTCAGGATGCTGTTGCCAAAGGTGCAAAAATTGTTTGCGGCGGAACCCATGAAGGCTTGTATTATCAGCCGACGATTTTAACCGGCGTTACACCTGAAATGGAAATCGGTTCTGAAGAAACCTTTGGACCGGTTGCTCCGATCATTAAGTTTTTTACCATAGAAGAAGCCGTAGACATTGCCAATGATACCAAATATGGATTGACTGCTTCCGCTTTTACATCCGGCTTGGAAAACGCCTGGTATCTATCCGACCATATTCAAAGCGGGATGGTGTATATCAATGAAGATACAAACTACTGGGAATTGCTGGCTCCCTTTGGCGGCGTGAAAAAGAGCGGGAACGGCGGCAGAGTACTGGGCAAATATGCAGTTGAAGGAGTCTGTGAGATTAAGCAGGTTGTGATGGAACCTTCAAAAGTAAAAAAGTAGACCTTTATTATTTGTAAAAATCAGTATAGTGAAACTTTTAAAAGAATGCTGAGGAGGACTTATAATGGTTACAAGTACAGTAAAAGAGACTAAAAAGACATACGTAGATTTTACAAAAGCCCTGGAAGACGGCATGCAAGTATATCCGGGGGAGCCGGAAGTAAATATTGAGTATCGCCAAACCGGACAGTACGCAACGGTGGCAGTATCTTTGAGCAGTCACTCCGGAACAAGCATTGATACCCCGAAACATATCATTCCAGATGGAAAGACACTGGACGAATATCCATTTGAGACATGGAACAGCCACGGAATGATCTTGTCTTTTGCAGAATTTGGCAGAAGAGACGTCATTGAGCCGGAGGATTTTGAAAAAGTGTCAACTGAAGTAAAAGATCTTCTGCCAGGCAGCTTTGTCTTTATTCATACAGGTTGGGACAGGCATTGGGGAGAAAATGAGTATTTCAACCATCCGTACATCAGCAAAGCATCCTGTGACTGGCTCGTTCAACAAGGTGTGGCGCTTGTCGGAATCGATGCCCCCAATGTGGATGCTTCCTGGAACAATGAAGACGTTGCGCACACGACGTTATTGGAGAACGATGTGATCGTTGTCGAAAACGTTTATGATTTAAATTCAGTGATGTCTGACGGAAGGAAAGTGCAAGAATTGGATGATGCATGGGTGGTACCGTTAAAATTGGCCAAATCAGACGGGGCTCCGGCTCGGGTGTTTGCATCACTAAAAAAATAAACGATTCACCATAAGCTGCCTCATAAGTAAGACGAGGCAGCTTTCCAATCTGGAGGAGGTAATGGAGTGAAAATCAACCACAATGTCATATTCGTACTTATTTTGGCTGCTATGGTCTCATTAATTGTACATCCCACCCCATTTGGCTGGGCAAACCGCATAGATCCTTGGGTGTTGGGCATACCCTTTGTAATGTTTTGGGTCATATTGATCTGTACCCTTATGTGCGGAGTCATGATCCTCTGGTACTTAGTTGATTTAAAAAAAGGAAACATTGATATTGACATTGAACCGGCGACGGAGGAAGAAATGAACAGCTGGAATCCAAAGGGGGGAAATTAAATGTCTATCTTAATGATTGTGGCCTTTTTTGCTATTACTATTTTTATTAACCGGAAAAACTTCGCAGTCAAAAACTTTGAAGATTACGCAACCTCCAGCGGAAGCTTTGGAACCTTTGCGGTGGCACTGGCGGTATTTGCCACTTGGTATACAGGTGCGATCTATGTGATTTGGGCTGATTTTACGGTGGTCTATGGTTTTATCGGGACGTACGTTCTTGTGTATACTTCCATTATGCTCGTGTTCATGTATCTGGCCAGTGAAAAGACTTATCTGTGGGGCAGAAAATATGGGATTAAGACTCAGGCTGAATTGATGGATCTTCGCTATCGAAGCAAGTGGCTCCGTTTAATTATGGGGTTAACTGGTATCGCTTTCATTGCCCCGTGGCTATTATTGGAGTGGGTCGCCCAAGGGTATGTATTTTACTATGCGACCAATGGAGCGGTAGAGCCGGTTTGGGGAATGATTCTCGGTGCGGTCGTGGTACTGATTTATGTAACAACCGGTGGTATGCGGTCAGTTATCACGGCGAACCTGCTGCAAGGTTCTTATATGTTCTTTATTGGAACCGGGCTGATGTTTTATTTGATTTATCTGTTTTTCGACAGCTTTGGCGGAGCGATGAATACGATTCAAAATGTTTCCCCTGAAGCGTTGACCTATCCTGGGCCGGGATTTGAAGTACCAAACACGTACTGGGCATCGATCATTCTTTCCAGCGGTTTTGGTGCACTCTTGTTCCCGTTTGTATTTAATAAAATTTTGGTGGCGGACAGCATCCGTTCTGTAAAACAATCCACATTGGTCGCACCCATTTTAAGTATTATTTTCTGGGCAGCCTTTGTTTTCCTGGGACAATCACTGCATACGATTGACTATGCAAGAGAGAATCCGCTGGAGTCCTATATGTGGATTGCGAAAGAAGCCGGTCCGTTTACGCTGGCTCTGATGAGTACATTGGTAGTAGTAGCGAGTGTCTCGTCTGTTGCGGGGATTATCCAGGCAATTGCCAGTTGTGTTTCCACGGATGTGGCGGAAGTGTTTAACCGTAAAATCACTGACCGCCAATCTTTGAAAGTAGCAAGAATTTCTGTGGTTGTCATCTCTTTGGTTACCTTGTACTTTGCTACAGGAAACCAGGAACAATTAATTTATCTCGGTCTTCTTTGTTACCAAGGAATCCTGGTTCTATTTCCTGCAGTCATGCTTGGACTATTCTGGAAGCGCGCCAATAAACAAGGAGCTCTTACTTCCATTATCATCGGTGTCCCGGTCTCCATGTATTTGACGATTACCCAGCCGGCCTGGATGGTCGAGTCGGGCTGGACCGGCGGTATGTATGCCATGGTGGTCTGCTTTGTGATTATGGTCATCTTCGGTTTCCTCAAACCTGCCGATGCTCACGTGGAAAAACTGTGGAGAGACATTGAAGAGGCAAAAGCAAAATCAAAAGCAAAGAAAGAAATACCTGAACCCGGCATGAAACAAAGTTATACGGGTTGAGGCCGGAGAATTACGCTGACGGACTCCTCTGGTATGTTTCGACTAAATCAGTTGAGTAACACCTCAAAAATCGGCGGGGATGTGCCCGCCGATTATTATAAATTAATCTTTAACACTTTCCCCATCTTCTTTAATTCAGTTTCTACATATTCTTTACTGTAGTCGTAGCCGATTAAGGCAATCACTTTGCCCGACTGGTCCATTACCGGAGCAAGGCAGGATTTCCACTCGCCAAATATATCTTTGTATACTGGGGTGACTTCGACTCTGCCTTTGATGGCATTACGAGCTACATGGGCAAATTCATCACCACCTTCATAGATCACGCCTGGCTCCATGCAAAAGTTTTTGTCGCCTGCTAAGGTTCTGAATTTTCCGTCCTCCATAATCTCAAAAATAAAGGCCCACCTCATGCCGCCTTCCTGCTTGATGACCATTGTCAGCTGCTTCTGCAGTTTTTGAAATATTGGATTTTCTAAGGTTGGATTTTTTCTTAATTCCAAGATTTCATCGGTTTCGATAATCGCAGCGGTCGCAATAGCAACAGAGCGAAGCCGGTTATTTAATTGTTCTTCAAGAATTTTTCTCTTTTCAGAAGGGGAAATATCTTGTTTTGAAAGTTTATTAAGGATTTTTTTGTACTTCCTGCTCATCGTTGGCTGGCTGACATCGAGCGCTTTTGCAGCGAGCTTCAGAGATTTATATTTTTCCATCGCCATCGTGATCAGCTGCTCTTCTACCAGGTCAACGGCCTCTTGAAGGGGCATTAAGTGATCAAACACTGGCGGTGTTTTGACATCTTCCTGAAGGATGGGTACATACTCTTGAACGGCGGCTGCATCGACAGTCGGTTTCGAACTCGTTACGACGATTCTTTCAATCGTGTTTTCCAGCTGTCTGACATTTCCTGGCCATTCATAGATGGATAAAAGATCAATGGCATCTTGCTCTATTTGAACGGAGAGATCATACTTATGATTGTATTTATGCAAAAAGAAATTGATCAGGTAGGGAAGCTCTTCGAATCTTTCTCTTAATGGAGGAATTTCAATCGGAACGACATTGAGCCGATAGTATAGGTCTTCTCTAAATTCGCCTTTTTCAACCATCGTTTGAATATTTTTGTTTGTTGCTGCAATGACCTGGATATCCAATTGTATGGGTTTGGAGCTCCCTAATGGGGTTATCTCTCTTTCTTGCAGAACCCGAAGCAGTTTCACTTGCAGATTGAGCGGCATTTCACCAATTTCGTCGAGAAAAAGGACACCATGATTGGCGAGTTCAAATTTCCCGGGTGCCCCTTCTTTTTTTGCTCCGCTGAAAGCGCCTTCCACATAGCCAAATAATTCACTCTCTAATAAGTTATCGGGTATCGCTCCACAGTTCACCGGAATAAACGGTTGATTTTTTCGCGGACCTAACTCGTGGATGGCCCGGGCAATGACTTCTTTTCCTACACCGGATTCCCCCAAAATAAAGACAGAGGAAGACACCTTTGCCACCCTTTCCACAGTCTGCAGAACCTTCATCATTTTTTGGCTTTTCATAATAAAAAGTCTGGAAGTATCCTTCATGGATATACTTGGAAAAGCTATCTTTCCGTCCGTGTTATTTTCCATTAAAACGTTATTATTTCTTGAAATTACTTTGAAACCCCATGTCATATACTCTTGATCTTCCATTTTTACATCGGGATAGCAGGTAATCAATACTCTTTTATTGTTCCAGGAAGTTTTGATGATCGATCTCTTATTTTCATGATTGAAATTCTCCAGTGGTGAGTCTTCGTGAAAAAGTTGTTTTTCAATTTCAAATAAGTTCATACCGATTAAATTACGCCTATCACCCCACAACCTGGTTATTTTCCCGAAGTTCTCCGTAATTTCCCCGTAACTGTCTGTGATGATAATTTCATCGTAGATTTTTAGAAGGGTGGATTGTAAAGCGGTTACAAAAGATTTGTTTGATTGTACTGATAGACTATTAATCTTTATCACTCCCTCTTTTTTTAAAGAGCATTGATTTCAATTTTAAATGAAAATTTCACAAGTGCAAGCGGAATTTTGTCGAAATGCGGAAATGTAAGGGTTTACAACTTGGCATGCTATTTGCAATATAGGTATTTAGAATCAACTACAGGAGGGATTTTATTGGAAAGGGAAAGCATGATTGAGAAAAACATGAAGTCATCCGACGAGTTTGTCAGGAAGTTATTCACTGATCTTCAAGGGAGAATTCAAGATTATGAGAGGGAGGAATCGAATGTAAAAAAGATGACGAAACTGGACGCTTTACCGGAGCTTGTCATCGTTGCGGCTTTCACCGTTTTTTTGCTGACCGTTATATTATAAAAACCATTTAAGCTTAGTTCACTGGGGCGTTTTCTCACATAGTTCAGGCAGCATGATTTTGCCACCGGAAAAATAATAAAAAAATTGGAGGATAACATGAGTAAAGATAATCGATCTGCTATTTCAGATGATGTGGCATTTGGTTTTCTGCCTGCACAAAAAAAGGACCGAGTGTTTGGCTTTTGGGATTTGGTCCTTATTCAGGTGGGAATTGGTATTTCTTGTATCTGTATACTGACAGGCAGCAGTGCCGGTATGCTTGTCAACGCAAAAGAGGGGTTGGCAACCGTTTTATTTGGGAATGCTATACCGTTCTTTTTAATTGCTCCCATTATATTGCTTTTTGCCAGGTATGGAGTCGATACGTTTTTGGGATTCCGCAGCGCATTAGGATATTTGGGATCTAATATTTTTTATTTTATTTTTATGGTTCTTACCATCGGCTACATGGCTGTCGCATTTTTTATGGCGGGAGAGGCTTTGGTCAAGATATCTTCCATAATGGGATTACCCGGCTTCTTCTCAAACAGTATTACTGGAGCTCCATTCTTTGCGATTATGGTCTTTGCCATTGTATTTTTCATAACATTCCAAGGACCGCTTGTCATGCGGAAATTTAACCTGATTGGTGTGCCGGCCATTTTGCTTGTTGTTGTAGGATTGTTTATGACGTTGATATTTGGAATAGGTATTGTGAAAATCTTTGGTTTATCTCCTGCTGAACCATACCCGGGGGATCATACCCGTTCGTTTGTGACAGCTTTGGAGATTAATGTAGGGCTTGGATTTTCCTGGCTTCCATATTTGGGGCAGTACGCCCGTCTTGCCAAAAATGAAAAAACCGCTTTTAGAGCAGGGTTTTTCAGCTATGGTGTCATCGTCAACGTTGCCGTTCTTCTCGGACTCCTTTCGGCAATTGTTGTTGCATCCGTAGACCCTACGGATTGGATGTTTGCCATCTTAGGTTCTTGGGCTGGAACGATCGGGCTTGCATTACTGACCATCGGAAACATTACGGCCGGAACATTTTTGATGTATTCACAGGCCATCAGCTTTAAGACGGTTTTCCCGAAAAGATCTTGGAAACTTGCCATGGGAACTGCCGTCCCGACGATATTATTGCTGCTGAGCCCGGCATTTTATCAAGCATTCGCTTCCTTTATTACAGTCATTGCTTATATCATGTCTGTTTTTGGTGGAATCGTGATCGCAGACTTCTTCTTTGTAAAGAAACAGAAGATTTCCATGAAAGACCTGTATGATACCAATGGAAATTATTATTACTGGCGCGGTGTGAATCCTTCCGCCATTGTCAGCTTTGTGATAGGAACTATCGTTTATTGGAGCTTATATAATCCGGTGATGGATACATCAGGCGGCTTATTCTACTATATCTCCGCCGGAATACCAGCTTACTTTGCAGCAGGCATCTGCTATTATCTCTCAGCAAAATTCGTCTTTTCCTATGCTGCAGACCGAGTTGGCGAAAGGGATCGAACTGTTATGAAAGGGAAAAGCGCTGTTTAATAGAAAAATTTCGTTTTTGAAAGCAAATTTAAAAAATGAAATTTAAAATGGTATTTAAAAAGGTGTAAAGTTTGTTAAATAAACATTTACGTGACATTTAGAAGTTGGCACAGTATTTGCAATAGTAGTTAGTGAAAGTCAAAAAGCAGTCATCCTTTCAAATGCTGTCTGCTTCACAGGTAATATCAACTGGGAGGAGGGATTCATTGACTGTTCTGGTTGTTGGGTTAAATCATACCAGTGCCTCTTTAAGCATTAGGGAGCTGCTTCACTTCAGCAAAGAAGAAAAAGAATCGCTGGAAAAAAAATTAATATCTAACTGCGGAATTTCAGAATGCGTAGTCATCAGTACATGTAACAGGACTGAAGTTTATGCGGTAGCAGACAGACTTGCTCTGGCAGAAGGCCTCATAAAAAGCTGCCTTCTGAAAAAGGCCGCTGCAGACTCAAAGAAAGTTGAAAAAAGCCTGTATGTAAAACGAAACGATGAAGCAATCACCCATCTGTTTACTGTAATATGCGGACTTGATTCTATAGTAGTGGGCGAAACCCAAATATTAGGGCAGGTAAAGGAAGCGTTTTTTCAGAGCCAAAAGGCCGGCTGCACGGGGACCATTTTTAATCGGCTGTTTCAGCAGGCGATCACCGCCGGAAAAAGGGCACATACTGCCACAGGTATTGGCGAGCAGGCAGTTTCCGTCAGTTATGCAGCAGTTCAACTGCTTAAACAACAGGTACCCCGCTTGGATCAAAAACAAACATTGATGATTGGAGCGGGAGAGATGTGCCGGTTAGCCGCCAGGCATGTACAGTCGGAAGGGTGCACCCGTCTTACATTTGCAAACCGCACACTTCACCGGGCGCAAAAGCTGGCTGGCCAATTTGGCGGAACCGCCTGTTCTTTAGAAGAAGGCTTCAGGCTCATGGAACAAGCCGATATCATCATTTGTTCAGTCCATAAAAGAGATTATTTGCTGCGGTCGTCCGACATGCATGACGTCATCGCAAAAAGAAAGCGCCCTCTTTATGTGATTGACCTTGGTGTACCCAGGAATGTGGATCCCGATATTGCCCGATATGAAACCGTTCACTTATATGATGTGGATCACCTGAATGGAGTGATAGAATCCAACAGCCGTCGAAGGTTGGAAGAAGCCCAAAAGATTAAACGAATGATTCAAGAAGAATTGGCGGATTTTCATGAGTGGAAACAAACCCTTCCTGTGATTCCCCTCATACGTGAACTGCAGGAAAACGCTTCACAGCTAGAGGTTGAAGCCATGAGAAATATAAATAATAAGCTTCCGAATTTAACAGAAAGGGAGAAGGAAGTCATTCGGAAGTTTGCAAGGATGATTTCCAATCAGCTGATCCGCCAGCCCATTCTTATGATGAAAGAAATCGCTTCCGAAGAAATGGATCAGGCCCAAAAGGCTGAGTACCTGGCATTCGCTTCCCGCTTACTGGGACTGGAAAGTGAGTTTTATACGGATCTCGGCAGAAGCCGGGCACAAGTAAGTGAAATGTTGAAAGATACAGGAAGTTAAAAAGGAGGAAAAGCAAATGTTTAAATCATTGTATAAATCTACAAATCTGGATATGTTTACTTTTCCATTTGTAAATTTTAAAGACAAAACGTACCGTTATTCCAATGATCTGGTGGCATTGCCTAAGGACAAAGTGAACTTTATGAAAATTACTCCGGAATATGAAGCACAGATTAAAAGAAAACGGACCATGTTGGATCAGCAGCCGGATGTCCGCTATCAATCTTTCCCGCACACAATGGAAATGCAATGGGAGTTTGTTGAACTAATTATCGGATTGGCTGTAGATAAATATCCGGAGCATTTTAGTATTGAAAAGGACGGAGACCATTGGACCTTTACGAATCATATCCTCGGAGAAAAAGAAGAGTTCATTTTTGGAGATGAATCCAGTCTTTCACGTGAACCTTATGATATGATTGGCCGTCATTTCCATCATGACTATATGTTAATGGTGAATCGGGATGACAACTTTTACCTTGAAATAGCCCAAGAATCTTTTGCAGCCTTGTTCTCGCCAAACTGGAATCTTGGGATGAGCTTCAATGAAATTCATGCGCCTGTTCCTTTTAAAAATCGGGAAGGTGTGCATCTGACTGATAGAATAAGGAAATTTCTATTAACCATTGAACCTGGTGAACCCAAAACAAGAGTGAACTGGAACTTGATGGCGGGCCGCTGGGATGTAAACTATGAAACCCTGGATGAATGGGGACCTGCCAGGTATAACGTGACAAGTGAAAACGCCGGTGAACTGGTTCATTTACGCGTGGAAGAGCAATGGTTCATCCGCATGCCGCGAAGCAACGCCATTTTGTTTGTCCTGGATACACAGTTTTTGCCTTTGGAAGACCTTGTGAAAAGACCGGATTGGCTGGAAATCACATACTACAATCTCGCTGATATTCCAAAGGATATGGCGGATTACAAAGGGATGACTCCATTCTTGCCTCAGTCCGTCGAATATCTGAAAAACCTCATGGAGAGCATGAAAGTAACGCAATAAACCAACTGGAAAGGGAGGAGAACTATGAGTAACAGCACGGTTTACAGCAGTCCTGTACTATATGACCAATCCGAGACCATCACAGAAGCACTCACGCTTCATAGCAAAAGAAAAAAACATCTTGTCATTTATGATCAAAAAGCTGTTGAAGACATAAAACAGTTTATTGACAAGCATGAAGAGGAAGAACTTGAAGCAATGGAGATTGGAGATTCGATTCATCTTCAGGATGTACGGGTTCTCCTGTACAGCCAAAAAATGGGTACCCAATTATATATCGCAGCAGAATGGGATCATGCAGTAACGATCTTTGATGAAGCTGTGGAAGCCGGCTTTACAGAAGATGAAATTCAAGTAATGATATACGGCCCTACGAAACGGTATGTGTATTGTGTGAAATGCTATAACACCAGCGAAACCACATATGATGAAACAGTTCAGTGCCCATACTGCAGTGCTCATATGGAGGTAGGCCCGTTTTTCTCAAAAGTCCGTAAAGGCTACATTGGATATCCATTTAATCCAACCTATCAACAAAGATGAGAAAGGACTGAGACAAGTGTTGAGAGTATATGGAAACGTTGAAATGGTTGTAGAAAAGATCGAACAGATCACCGAAAATGTAAAACGGTTCTATTTATATCCGGTTGACGGGCAATTATTGCCTGCCTTTACCGGAGGTGCGCATATTACCACTTATGTAGACACCGGAAGTGAAATCATCGACAGGGACTACTCCCTTGTGAGCCATCCGACAGACCGGACTCACTATTCTATCTCAATCAATCGTGACGAAAATTCGAGAGGAGGCTCTGTCTACTGGCACGACCATATCAAAGTAGGAGATAAAGTGAAGACAAGCCTGCCCAAGAATCATTTCGCATTAGGTTTTCACGCGAAACATCATGTATTCTATGCGGCGGGAATTGGAATTACTCCGTTCTTGACCATGATGGCTGACCTGGAAGTCCAAGGTAAGACATTTGAGCTTCACTATGCAGCAAGAACAAAAGAACAATGTGCTTACTATGATTACTTAAATGAAAAATATCCGGGAAAATGTACGTTTTATTTTTCAAGGACATCAAATCCGAACAGGATGACTCCTGAAACGATGAAAAACCATCGAATTGGAAGCCATGTGTACTTCTGCGGGCCAGTTTCCATGGTTACAGAATATAAGGAAGCAGCTCTGGCCTATGGCTATCCTGAGAAATCCATTCATTTTGAACTGTTTGCCAACGACACAGGACCAAAAAACCCATTTGTTGCGGAAGTGAATGGAAAGGTAATACAAGTTACCGAAGAACAGACGCTGCTTGAGGCACTATTGGCAGCTGGTATTGAAGCACCTTATTCATGCAGAGCCGGCGGATGCGGTCAGTGTGAACTAGAGGTTGTTTCAGGAGAGGTGGATCACCGGGACATCTTCTTCAGTGATAAAGAAAGAGCTGAAAGAAACAGTATTTTAACATGCTGCTCAAGAGCCAAGGAAGAGGAAGAAAAACTAGTTTTAAAAATATAACAACACATGAGGTGGTTTAAATGACAGTAACAACAAAAGTATTAGAATTAAAAAATTATATTAATGGAGAATGGAGAGATTCCTCCAACACAGATAAAAACGAAGTAATCAATCCGGCCAATCAGGAAGTCATCGCAGTGGCTCCAAGAGCGACAAAAGAAGAAACAGAAGAAGCGATCAGGGTAGCAAGAGAAGCCTTTGAAAGCGGTGTTTGGTCTGGTCTGACAGCTCATGAGCGAAGCGAGTATTTGCATAAAATTGCAGACAAAATTGATGAGAGAGCAGAAGAGCTTGTTGAACTGGAAGTCATGGATAACGGAAAAATCAAAGCTGAGGCTGAATTTGATATTGCTGATGCCGCTGCTGCCTTCCGTTACTATGCAGGATTAATCCTTGCTCCAGAAGGGGAAACGTACCAAGTGCCGGAAAATGTCCAGGCCATGATCGTCAAAGAGCCAGTGGGTGTAACAGGTTTGATTGTACCTTGGAACTTCCCGCTATTGATGAGTGTATGGAAAATTGCACCGGCTTTGGCAGCAGGAAATACTATAGTCTATAAGCCGGCAGAAGCTACTCCGATTACTGCCATGAAGTTAGTCGAAATCATTGAAGAAGTCGGCGTTCCGAAAGGTGTAGTGAACCTTGTTATGGGTAGAGGATCGGTTGTTGGACAGACCATTGCAGAAAGCGATGATGTGGATTTGGTTTCCTTCACAGGAAGCACTGAAGTGGGACGCGAAATCATGAAAGCAGCCGCAGGGAACTTAAAGAAAATCTCCTTGGAGCTTGGCGGAAAGTCTCCTAACATCATTTTTGCCGACGCAGACTTTGAAACAGCAATCGACTATGCGTTAATGGGAATCTACTTTGGTTCCGGCCAGGTATGTTCAGCCGGAAGCCGGATTTTAGTAGAAGAAAGCATTTATGATAAATTCGTAGAAACTTTCGTTGAAAGAGCAAAATTAATAAAAGTGGGACCAGGATTAGATGAAAGTTCTCAAATGGGTGCCATCAACAGCGAAAGCCAAATGAACACCATCTTGGAGTACATTGAAATTGGTAAAAAAGAAGGTGCTACGCTTGCTTGTGGCGGCCGCCGTCTGACTGAAAACGGATTGGATAAAGGATTCTTCATTGAGCCGACTGTATTTACAGATGTTACTTCCGATATGAGAATTGTGAAGGAAGAAATCTTTGGACCTGTTGTTACGATTCAAAAATTCAAGGATGAAGAAGATGCCATCCAACTTGCCAATGATACAGTATACGGACTCGCCGGCGGGGTGTTCTCAAACGACGGAGCCAAGGCGATGCGTGTAATCAAAAAAGTACGTGCAGGAATTACTTGGATCAATACGTTTGGCCCAACATATAACGAAGCTCCATGGGGCGGATACAAGCAAAGCGGAATCGGCCGCAGCCTTGGAACCTATGGATTGGATGATTTCCAGGAAATCAAACAAATTAATGTGAACCTTGAAGTAGAGCCTTCCGGCTGGTTCCCCAACAAGTAAGACGGCAGGAAAGTGGCTGGGACATAACAAAAGTATGCAAAGTTAAAGACGAACATTATACACGCAGGAAATATACGCAGACTTCCGTGGGAGATAAGGCTTCGGTGAGCCCCTTCAGTGCGGCAGCACGAGGAGGCTCACCGGCCCTCCGCGGAAAATATATTTCCGGAGCAGGCATCTACCGGTTCGTTCGGATTTTTCTTTAAGAAAAACCTTTTGTCCCGGCTTTTTTTAATGTCTGTTGACAAGAAAATGAAGGAGACAGCCCATTGGATTGGAAATACTGTGGAATTTTAGATGAATGATTGTACAGAAATGAGAGCTGTCTCTCGATTTAAAATGATCCTCTAACAATGTAAAAGATACAAGTTTGAATGTGACTGCAGACCGAAAGGGAGACGAGGAATGAACGGCCAAAGGTTGACAAACCAAGCAGAAAAATATACTGCACTGTCCTTTCCTTTTATCTCGAAGATGAAAGGGGAGGGTGTAAGCCCTTTAAAGGTAGACGTCAAGGACGCCATGACAGGATTGATCGGAGGGTTTTTAACGATTTCTGCCTTGGGGATTCTTACGGGTGTTACATCAACAGCCTGGTTAATGGCTCCTTTTGGTGCCAGCTGTGTGCTCGTCTTCGGAGCTTGGAATGCACCATTATCTCAGCCGAGAAATGTAATTGGCGGCCATATGATTTCAAGTTTTGTCGGTTTGGCCATGTATCATTTGTTCGGGAATGAAGCTTGGGCCGTTGGGCTGGCAGTAGGCTTGGCTATTGCTGTATTGATGTTGACAAAAACAACCCATCCGCCGGCAGGTGCCAATCCGCTCGTCATTATGATGGGGGATTATAACTGGAGCTTCTTATTTTCTCCTGTTTTAATTGGTTCTCTCATTGTAGTTGGATTTGCATTACTCATTAACAATTTGCGCCGGGATCGGATTTACCCGACATTTTGGATATAGATTTTTTTACATTAGAAGGGACTCTGGACGGTTTCTTCTAATTTTTTCTTTCTTATACAAGCAAAAACAGATGGGCAGTACCCATCTGTTGTAAGGGCCGACAAACCATAGGGTTGCACAAAAATCAGAGGCGTTTCGGCCGCTGTTATTTTTTTGAGGAACCCATGCTTTTTAGCTGGTTCATGATTTTGTTTCGGGATTTTTCGTTTCTCATTAAGTATGCAGCTCCTAATCCAAGGGCTGTCCACATTGCTTTGTTTTTCATCTCGTTTCACTCCTTTACATTTGTATCCTTCTTTTTCCCGCTTCCCTCCCAAAATAAACAGGGAAATGGGAGGCTATCTTTTTATTTCTCTTTGAAATAGCGGTCCATCCAATACAAACGTATGGTATTCTCCTGATTCTCCCATGGGACATACTTGTTTTTCGCTTATATCTTTCACAAAGGAGTGATCCACCTGGCGGCCGACCCACTCTGCCGGAAGGACATCTTCCCGGACTTTTATGACTTCTGCTTTATATCCGGCATCCACAAATCTCTGTAATCGATTCAGCATGTCTTTTTGTTCGCTCCATAACGGATAAAGTGCCTCCAGTCCGGCTGCCTTCGCCAGCTTCTCGCCCCATTCCCGGTGGCCTTTCAGGTACATATCGCCAAACGCAATGGCTTTCAACCTGTATTGTGATTTGAGCTTCGTTAATTTTTTGAGAAAGTCATCGGTATATGTATCATATGTACAATGGATGAGTTCCAATGGAATTCCCAGAGCATGGGCTTGGGATGTAATTTTCATTACATCTTCCTGATGAGCAAATGTTTTTCCAGTTTCCTTCGGAACCGTTGTAACCAGGCAGGCCACTTCTTTTTTAGCGGCAATCAACTCATGCAAGGCCATACAGCTGTCTTTTCCGCCGCTCCACGACAGTGCTATCCGATTCACACAAATCACATCCAATAATAGTTTTTCTTTCTTATTATCATACACGATCATACCTGAAAAAATGGTATTTAAACCGCATTTCCTGGGAAATAACAGCGTGAATTGTTGAAACCGGACAAGATTTGTCCGGTTTGCGCAGTCATTTATTTACCAGAAGAACGGGAAGAACGGAAAACCGAAGCCCCAAGGCCTGAAGAAAGGAGCGCCAAATCCCCAACCCCATCCCCATCCCCAGGGTCTGAAAAATGGTCCTCCCCAAATTCTTTCATCGTTATGCGGCATTCCCGGATATCCTGCTCCATCCGTATGCTGCTGCATAGGGACCGGATATCCTGCTCCCTCTATCTGGGGTGGAATAGCCACTGGATATCCGTATTCATCTGTTTGATAATAATGATTCATTGCAGGTTCCCCCTCATCTTTTTTATTGGAATTTTCAACCTATCCTATGCATTTGTCTCGGGAAAGGGAATGAACATGGGGGGAATCATCCAAAATGGGCTTTTTTCATATTCTCGGCCGAATTTCTTATAAAGGATGATATAAATGCGCCGATATTAAAAGAAGAGAATTGAAATTTTGCCGAAGGAGAGAAGTAGTATGATTGGATCAATCGGAGGTAGGCTCACAGTGGAAGGCACTGAGATGCCTGCACGCTCTATGAACAATAATAGAGAAACATCCCTGGAGTCGGCAACGACGGAGCGATCATACGTGCTTTCGGAACAAGAAGCGAGAGCTTTGATGGAACAGGCAGTATCATTTGCGAATAAACGATTAAAAGAATCGAAGCAGTATTTAAAATTTGAATATCATGATCAGCTCAATAAATATTTTGTGAAAGTGATCAATGAGGAGACGGAAGAAGTGGTGAGGGAAATCCCCCCGAAAAAACTTCTCGATATGTTTGCTGCCATGGCAGATGCCATGGGTCTCTTGTTAGATAAAAAGATTTAAAGAATAGGAAGTGAATGAGTGGTGCGGATCGGCGGTTTAGCCAGCGGCATGGATATTGATTCCATCGTCAAGGACATGATGAAGGTCAGAAGAATGCCTCTTGATAAATTAAAACAGCAGAAACAAATATTGGAATGGAAACGGGATGACTACCGTTCCATCAATACGCTCCTTCTCGGTTTTCGCGATCAGCTGACGCAGCTGAAGCTGACGAGCAATTACCGGGCAAGAATGGTTTCTTCAACGGATGAAGCAAGAGTTTCAGCCACTGCAGCCAGTGGTGCCTCCCAGGCTTCTTATACGATTTCCAAGGTTGATCAGCTGGCAGCTGCGGCGACGAGGGTCGGCGGGGAGCTGGGAGAAGATGTGGATCTGAACCAAGGGTTATTTTACCAAAAAAATGAACTTGGAAATCCTGGTAATTGGGATACGATGTGGAAAAAGGGCGTGCTTGAAACGAAGACCCTCTCGGCTTCCGGGAATACCTTAAATGTTGCAGAGCTAAACATTCAAATGGGAACATCCGTGAATGTGAAGGTAAATGGACAGGCATATAACGTTGTGTCCAATCCAACACCCGGCGTAGGGGAAGTTTATTTCGATGGAAGCACCCTGACATTTGGCGACCAACTGAAAGAGGGAAGTTCTGTAAAGATTGATTATGTGGTTGATCAGAAAACAGTCACACATACCGCCGGTAAAGACCAGAAGATTATCAGCCTTGGCAAAGGATCGGTTGATATTTCTTCATTGTCGGTAAATGGTACCCAGTATGTAATAGACAGCGGTGATGTGGATCAAAGCGGCCACCCGGCATTAAAAGATTCAACTGGTTCTGAAATTGGAAGGGTGGATTTGAGAAATGGGAATATCCTGTTTCACGAGCCGCTGGAAGAAAACGCTGGAGTATCAGTGACCTTTACTCAAAACTATACGGACTTTGCCATTGGCGCCCATACTTCAAAAGGGACGGTTACTGAGCGGATTTTTGTGGCCGGAAACGAGTCGGTGAATCAAGTCATCCGTAAAGTAAATGAATCTTCAGCAGGCATCACGATGTTTTTTGATGACCATACCCGGAAACTGACTATGACCAGAAAGGAAACGGGTGATTTTAAACAGGGAGAGTCTGATTTCATCCTGGAGAGCGGCAATTCTTTTCTTACAGAAATTATGAAGATAGATGGAACTGAAGCGAAAGAGACCGAAGGCCAAAACGCCATCTTTACCATCAACGGTCTCGAAACTCAGCGTACATCCAACACCTTCTCCATGAACGGCGTCACCTTTACGCTGAAACAAACATTAAAGGAAACCGATCCGCCCATCACGGTTAGCGTCTCCAACGATTCCGAAGGAGTATTCAACACCATAAAGGAATTTGTTGACAAATATAACACGCTTATTGATGAAATAAATAAAAAGCTCAATGAAGAGCGGCACAGAGATTATCTTCCGCTTACAGATGATGAGCGCGAGGAGTTGTCTGACAAACAGCAGGAAAAATGGGAGGAGCTGGCGAGAAGCGGTCATTTAAAGGGCGACCCCATTTTATCCGGTGTGCTGTCGCAAATGCGGTTGGATATGTCCGGTTCTGTGGAGACGAACAGCATGTATACGATGCTTGCTGCGATTGGAATTACGACAACCCCCAATTATATGGACGGCGGGAAGCTGGAAATCAACGAAAATAAACTGCGCGAAGCCATTGAGCAAGATCCGGAGGCTGTGGAGCAGTTGTTTAGAGGCACCGGTACGACGGACGCCAACCGGGGCGTTATTCACAAGTTATCTGATTCGGTCAACCAGTCCATTGCCAAAATATATGACCGGGCCGGCCGGCCGACTGCGACCAACCATCAATTTGCGTTGGGCAGGGAACTCCTATCCATGGATAAAAATATCGACAGTTTTGAAGACCGGCTGAAAATGTATGAAGACCGACTGTGGCGGCAGTTTACTGCCATGGAAAAGGCAATTCAAAAGGCAAACAATCAATATGCTTATTTGATGCAGCAATTTGGCGGGTATTAGGAATATAGATGAGGAGTGGAATCATGGCTAGAATAAATCCATATGAGGCGTACCAGAACAATTCAGTGACGACAGCTTCTCCTGGGGAGCTGACCCTGATGCTTTATAATGGATGTCTGAAGTTCATCCATTTAGCAAAACAGGCCATCCGCGAAGGAGACATTGAGAAAAGGAATACAAACATCCAGAAGGCACAAAATATTATCTCGGAATTGAATGTTACGTTGAATATGGACATCATCCTGTCACAAAATTTGCGTTCTTTATATGAGTATGCCAACAGGCGGCTGATCGAAGCAAATATTCATCAAGACGTCTCCATTTTAGAGGAAGTGGAGGAGCTTATAAGCGAGTTACGGGATACTTGGAAACAGGTCATTCAGATAAACAGGCAACGCACTCATTTACCTGTGGAAAGTGTGCGGCGATGAGTGCCGTTCTTCAATGCCTGTCCATTACGAAGGTTTTAATCGACCGGATCCAAACGATGGAGGAAGCGAACCGGGAAGAAACGATCACAGTGATTGAATCTCTTTTGGCAGAACGCGAAGAATGGCTTCGGGACATCCATCCTCCTTTTACAAAAGAGGAAGTTGCAGCAGGCAAGGAAATGCTTGAATTGCATAAAGAACTGTCATCTTTGCTGGAAAATCTCCATAGGTATGTTTTACGGGATCTTAACGCAATACAAATCAAAAAAGCATCGGCGGCTAAATACAACCAACCATACTCTCACATGCGGAACGATGGCGTTTTTTATGATAAAAAGCAATAATGGGGAAAAGCTGCCGCTTTTGTTCCAATATGAATCGCGTCATTCGACTGATTGTTCGATGATTCGACAAAAACTTCCGCTTATTTTTGCAGGATTCCGGGAAGAAGTATAGAAGTATATATACATAGCCTTTAAAGGAGGAGTTTTATATGCTTAGGTATCAAATCCGCGGTGAGAACATCGAGGTAACGGAAGCTATTCGAGATCACGTAGAAAAAAGAGTAAGCAAGCTAGAGCGGTATTTTACCGAAACTCCTGATGCAAATGTGCATGTAAATTTAAAAGTAAATCCTGATAAGAAATCCAAAGTGGAAGTGACCATCCCGTTTCCACAGCTCGTGCTGCGGGCCGAAGAAGTAAATGATGACATGTACGCAGCCATCGATTTGATCGTCGACAAGCTGGAGAGGCAAATCCGCAAGCACAAAACGAAAGTAAATCGTAAGTTTCGTGAAAAAGGTGATTTGCAGCAGTTGTTTGCTGCTGGAATCAATGGTGCAGCGGAGGAAACTAACGATGACGAGGATGAGCTAACCATCGTTCGTACGAAGCGTTTCGATTTAAAACCTATGGACAGCGAAGAGGCTGTTCTGCAAATGAATATGCTGGGCCATAATTTCTTCATCTATACAGATGCAGAAACAAACGGCACCAATATCGTATACCGCCGGAAAGACGGCAAGTACGGATTAATAGAAACAAGCTGACCGACCTGTAAAAGCACGCGTGCTGCGTGCTTTTTTTGATTCATCTGTCTATCAGATAAATCCTTTTAATACATGGTCATAAGATGCAAGTTTTCGCAAAAATTCAGATCTTTTTGGGGAAAAACCCCTTTTTGCGGAACTTTGCATCCGTCCCTCCTCTTATTGTCACAGAGACTTTGTTAGTGTTAAAATATAAAGATGAAGTTCGCCCTGCGAACCAACAAGAGTATGAGAAATAGCCCGTACTTGATCATAAAGGGAGAGTTAATATAAAATGATGGCTTTTTTAACAAAATTGTTTGATTCAAACACACGTGACCTGCGCCGTCTGGAAAAAAAAGCGGCCGAGATTAAAAAACTCGGATCCGAGATGGAGAAAAAGACAGATGATGAGCTCCGTGAGCAAACAGATCGCTTTAAAAGCCGGTTTGCAGGAGGAGAATCACTGGACAGCCTGCTTGTCGAGGCATTTGCCGTTGTGCGCGAAGCGGCGCGGCGCGTGTTAGGCCTATATCCATATCCTGTCCAATTAATGGGCGGAATTGCGCTCCATGAAGGAAATATTGCAGAGATGAAAACCGGTGAAGGTAAAACACTGACTGCAACGATGCCGGTTTATTTGAATGCATTGACAGGAAAAGGCGTACATGTTGTCACTGTAAACGAATATCTGGCCAGCAGGGATGCTGAAGAGATGGGAAAACTATACGAATTTTTGGGCCTTACTGTCGGCTTGAATTTAAACAGTATGTCCAAGGAAGAAAAAAAAGCAGCATACGAAGCGGATATCACCTATGGGACGAACAATGAATTCGGCTTTGACTATTTGCGTGACAACATGGTGATTTATAAGGAAGACCGTGTGCAAAGGCCCCTCCACTTTGCAGTTATTGACGAGGTGGACTCGATTTTAATTGATGAAGCCCGTACACCGCTTATCATTTCCGGACAGGCCCAGAAGTCTACCCAGTTATACCTTCAGGCCAACGCGTTTGTTAAAACGTTAAGAAAAGACGATGATTATACGTATGATGAGAAAACAAAAGGTGTTCAACTGACAGAAGAGGGAATCAATAAAGCAGAGCGCGCTTTCCGTATTGACAACTTGTTTGACATATCACATGTAACGTTGAACCACCATATTAATCAGGCTTTAAAAGCAAATGTCAGCATGCATCGAGATGTCGATTATGTTGTAGAAGACGGGCAGATTGTTATCGTTGACCAATTTACCGGGCGGTTGATGAAAGGGCGCCGTTTCAGCGAAGGGCTCCATCAGGCGATTGAAGCAAAGGAAGGCGTCGATATTCAAAATGAATCAATGACCATGGCGACGATTACTTTCCAGAACTACTTCCGTATGTATGAAAAATTGGCCGGAATGACAGGTACGGCCAAGACAGAAGAAGAAGAATTCCGGAATATTTATAACATGAATGTCATTGCGATACCGACAAATAAGCCGATTATCCGGGATGACCGCCCTGATTTGATTTATGCAACCATGAAAGGGAAGTTCAAAGCGCTGGTGGATGATATTGCGGAGCGCCATAAAAAAGGGCAGCCCGTTCTTGTCGGTACAGTTGCTATTGAAACATCTGAATTAATCAGTGATTTGCTGAAAAAACAGGGAATTCCCCATAACGTGCTCAATGCGAAAAATCATGAGCGTGAAGCAGAAATTATTGCGGAAGCCGGAAATAAAGGCGCGGTAACGATTGCAACGAACATGGCCGGGCGCGGAACCGACATTAAACTGGGGGAAGGCGTCCTGGAGCTTGGCGGCCTGGCCGTTATCGGTACAGAGCGCCATGAATCAAGAAGGATTGACAACCAGCTAAGGGGACGTTCCGGACGTCAGGGAGACCCGGGTGTTACCCAGTTTTACTTGTCTATGGAAGACGAGTTGATGCGCCGTTTCGGTACAGACAATCTGAAGAACATGATGGAAAAGTTCGGGATGGATGATTCCGAGCCGATTCAAAGCCGGCTTGTTTCCAAGTCCGTTGAGTCTGCCCAAAAACGGGTGGAAGGCAATAACTTTGACGCGCGTAAGCAGCTGCTTCAATATGACGATGTCCTGAGGCAACAGCGGGAAATCATCTACAAACAGCGTGATGAAGTGATGTCTTCTGAAGACCTTCGCCCCGTTGTCGAGAACATGATTCAATCGGTCATCGGGCGTGTCGTTGGAATGTATGCCCCCGGCAGTGAAGAAGAAGAGAACTGGAACCTTGATGGAATTGTGGCATTTGTCAATGCCAATCTTCTTCCGGAAGGAGACCTTACGGCAGAGGATCTAAAACGACGTGATCCTGAAGAGATGGAGGCATTGATTTTTGAGAAAGTCAAAGCCCGGTATGACGAAAAGGAAGAACAGTTAACTGCTGAACAAATGCGGGAATTTGAAAAAGTAGTGATGCTCCGCGCGGTTGATACGAAATGGATTGATCATATTGATGCAATGGATCAGCTTCGACAGGGAATTCATCTGCGGGCCTATGGTCAAACGGATCCGCTACGTGAATATCAAAACGAAGGATTCAACATGTTTGAAAATATGGTTGCCTCCATTGAAGAGGAAGTTGCAAGATTCGTGATGAAAGCCGAGATCCGCAGCAACCTGCAACGCGAAGAAGTTGCCAAAGGCCAGGCGGTGAATCCGAAAGAAGAAGGCGGAAAAGCAAAAAGAAGACCGGTACGTCGCAAGGAATCAGTCGGACGAAACGAACCATGTCCATGCGGTTCCGGGAAAAAATACAAACATTGCCACGGCCGGCTGGCATAAGAACAGCTGCCGAACGGCATAATCTAGTTGAGGTGGTAATATGGAACTGTTTGAAATTAGAAGTGAGTTGGAAAATACGGCTAAGAAGTTAGCTGACTTTAGGGGGTCTCTTTGACTTAGAAGAAAAAGAGACACGGATAGCCGAATTAGACGAACAAATGGCTGATCCAACATTTTGGGATGACCAAAGTACTGCACAGGCAGTCATTAATGAAGCGAACGCGCTAAAAGATTTAGTGAGCGACTATAAAGAACTTCTCCAAAATCAGGAAGATCTCGAAGTCACCCTTGAACTTGTGAAGGAAGAGGGGGATGCTGACCTGGAGGAAGAACTCGAGGATGGACTGAAAGAATTCAAGGACAAACTCGATCAGTTTGAATTGCAGCTGCTTCTGAGCGACCCGTATGATAAAAATAATGCGATTCTGGAACTTCACCCGGGTGCGGGCGGCACAGAATCTCAGGACTGGGGTTCAATTCTGCTTCGTATGTATACGCGCTGGGCTGAAAAGCATGGATTCAAGGTGGAAACACTCGATTATCAGCCTGGAGATGAAGCGGGGATCAAAAGTGTAACATTGCTGATAAAAGGACATAACGCCTATGGTTATTTAAAATCTGAAAAAGGCGTACATCGGCTTGTCAGGATCTCGCCTTTTGATTCTTCCGGAAGGAGACATACGTCGTTTGTTTCCTGCGAAGTCATGCCTGAATTTGATGACGATATTGAAATCGAAGTGCGGTCCGAGGACTTGAAAGTTGATACGTATCGTTCAAGCGGTGCGGGAGGCCAGCACGTAAATACGACCGACTCCGCTGTCCGGATCACTCACTTGCCGACAGGAATTGTTGTCACGTGCCAAAATGAACGTTCACAGATCAAGAACCGGGAAAGTGCCATGAAAATGCTTAAAGCCAAACTCTATCAGCGAGAAATAGAAGAAAAAGAAAAGGAGCTGGCCGAACTTCGGGGAGAGCAGATGGACATCGGTTGGGGCAGTCAAATCCGATCATACGTTTTCCACCCGTATTCGATGGTGAAGGACCACCGGACCAACACAGAAGTTGGAAATGTTCAATCCGTAACCGACGGGGATATTGATATATTTATCAACGCTTATCTCCGTTCCCGGCTGTAAGTTGCTAATATTTGTCACTTTTTTTCCATTTTAAGGAAGGCTTTGACCCCTTATTTGTTTAAAAAAACCAGTATCTTGGTATACTAAAAGAGCACCATTTTTAAAAAGGAGATGGATGTCTTGAAGAAAAAATTGTGGGCTTTGTTAGCGAGCTCCTGCTTGGCACTCGGACTTGCTGCCTGCGGTGGGGGCGGCGATGACGAAAATGCCGGCGGCGGTGACCAAGGCGGGGGCGGAGAAACAGCCTCTAACGGTGCCGAAGCGGTTTATCAAGCAAACTGCTCCAGCTGCCACGGTGAAAACCTTGAGGGGCGCAACGGTCCGGCATTGGACAAAATTGGCGGTACATTAAGTGAAGATGAAATTTTGGACGTCATTGAAAACGGACGCCCGGGAATGCCGGCAGGCATCATTTCAGGTGACGAAGCGAATCAAGTCGCTGCATGGTTAGCCGAACAAAAATAAATTGCATGTAAAAGGACAAGCTGAAACAAGCTTGTCAGCTTGTAGAGAAAGTATATGTTTTTTTCTCTACAGGCTTTTTTATTTTACATTTAGACGACTTGTATCTAGATTTTTGTGTTTTTATTTTTAAGAAAAAGATTCCCATCCACCTAGACCTGT
>NZ_JBHUEO010000036.1:0-36336 GCF_042680885.1 Siminovitchia sediminis
ATTCCCCCGGCCGGGGGAATGTCTTTAATCACTAAGTGGCTCACCCATGTCATAGGTGGCTCTATTTTATGTCACAAGTGGCTCAAAAAGATGGCAAAGCTGGCTCTATCCCATGGCAATATTCAAAGTGACCTCATTCTTGTTGATCGTTGGTTTGGAATGCTTTTTGGTCGCTGTTTCAGCAACTTTGTCGGAAGTCGGATAAAACCATCTTTCCAATCTTGGAAGTGAGTAGGTGAAAAGGGTGCCATAAAGGGAACACCCAGTGATGTTAATGACACCATATGGGTTAATAAAGCAAGTGATGCGATACACAATCCGTAAGAGCCGAAAAGGCTGCTGGCAGCGAACAAACCAATACGTAATAACGCAGTGACATCTGCGATTGGTGTAATGACAAATGCAGAAATATAGGATATTGAGACGATGACAATTGTCGGGGCTCCGACAAGTCCAGCTGATACAGATACATCGCCTAAAATCAATGCACCAACGATACTTAAAGCGGATCCGATTTGTTTCGGCAGTCTTACTCCAGCCTCACGGACGACTTCAAACATTAAAATCATCATAATGACTTCCATTGCCAGTGGAAATGGAACTGTTTCCCTTGCTTGAATAAGTGGGACAATCATGTCTGAGGGAATCAACGCTTTATTAAAATTAAGCGCAGTAATATATAAAGCAGGAAGAGAGATGCTGATAATAAAAGCAAAAAAACGCATTAAGCGAATGAATGAGCTATAGTAAGGCCGAGAATTATAATCTTCGACATTCTGAAAGCTTTCGAGAAACAAACTTGGAACATATAAACTGACCGGGCTTCCGTCAACTAAAAGGAAAACCCTTCCCTCCATAAGCAAAGCTGCTGCCTTATCTGCCCGTTCCGTATTACCAATCGTCGGAAAGATCGAATACGGATGATCTTCAATTAATTGCTCAATATCCCCTGAACTGTCAATGGAGTCCACTATTATTTCATCAAGCCGTTGCTTAACCCGTTGTACCAACTCAGAATCGACGATATCCTTTATATAAGCTATCGTAACCCCCGTTTGACTATACTTTCCGATTTCCATAGTTTCAAATCGTAAAGAAGGGTGGGAAATTCTACGTCGAAGTAATGAAATATTTACCCCTGTTGATTCAATAAATCCTTCCCGTGCTCCCCTTACCGCCTGTTCTGTTACAGGTTCCTCAATGGAGCGAACCTCAAACCCTTCGATAGAGATCAACAACCCTTTATTAAAACCGTCAAGGATTAGCAATGCCTGTGCTTTTAAGACTTGGTAAACAGCTTTTAAAAGGTTGTCTTCCACGGTGCTTTCTTTTACAGAAATCCTTTCTCTGAGCTGTTTCAAATCATCATTTGGCTTACCTTGCAGAGGGTGCTCGATTAGGGGCTTCAGTATGTTGTTTCTTTTTGCCTCTACGTCTACCAATCCATCAATCGTAACCAACATGGCATTAAGCGCATCACCATTTTGCAAATAAATTGTAAACTTATTAAACACGACATCTTCACTTGTACCTAAATGCTGTTTTAATGCTTTTTCATTTTCGTTAATATCCGTTGAAAACGGCTGCCATTCCATGTTAGAAACTTTTTGCTGTTGGCGCTGTGTATTTTTTCTTTTTATGTTTTTCATTAATTTTTCGATGTTTGAAGAACGCCTTTTCATTGAAAGGTTCCCCCTTTCAGTCTCGGTGGTATTATTTGCCTACGATTCAAAAGTTATGTAGTACTTTTGAAGACTGTAAAAAGCGATATAGAAGGCCTTGAAAAGCTACCTAAATGTATGGTAGAAGACAACTGTTCCCGGGGCCATGATTTGGTTAGGTTTGTATAAAGTTATAGAAAGTTCACATACTATCTTTCAGTAAATTGGTATGTACAAATTAGGAGGAAATGGCGAATGGTGAAAAGAAATAAAATGAGTTCAACAGAACTCGGTGCATTATGGATGACTTACCAAAAAAAAAACGATGATTCTTCGGATATTAGAATATTTTATTGAGAAATCGGACAATCAAAAAGCTAAAAATTTAATGTTAGGATTGTGGAAAAAACTCCATCCAATGGTCATTGAAATAAAAACAATGTTAAAGAAAGAAGGGGCAGCAATACCCGTTGGGTTTACTGAGACAGATATTCATTTAAATGCGCCGAAGTTATATGACAACGGCTTTGATATTATGTTTTGTCGTATATTAAAAGAAATCAGCATGGGGATGTATGTACTTCATATGACATTGTCTTATCGGGAAGATATTGTTAATTATTATAAGCAACTTACTGATATAACACAGACTTATTATAATAAATTTACACAACACCTTTTAGAAGAAGAGCTCCTTCCTCGGCCAAATTATACGACCATGCCAAAATCGGTTGATTATATCACTGATAAATCATATATGAAAGGAACTAACCTTTTCGGTCATAAGAGAACATTAAATACTGTTGAGTTTGGTTTGCTTTATCACTCTATTGAGACAAATATTACCGGTATGCAATTAATGAGGGGCTTCGCTCAATGTGCCAAGGATGGAGAAGCGAGGCAGTATTTTACAAAGGGTCAGGAACTTTCGAAGGAGATATTAAAAGAGACTGGAGAAATTATTCTGCAAAATAATATTCACCCTCCTGCTACACCTGGAGGTACAGTTACAAGTTCTACAGAGGCTCCTTTTTCTGAAAAGTTAATGATGTTTTGTACATATCTTTTAGGTGGATTTGCTCTTGGAGGTCAAGGCTTTAGTACTACTCTTATTTTAAGGTATGACATGATGATGAAAACAGCTGTATTCGCTAAAGATATATATGAATACACAATTGAAGGTGCAAGGCTTATGATGTCCAAAGGTTGGTTAGAGGAGCCACCGAAAATGGATCTTTGATATTTAATGTTTTTATACCATATTTGAAAGGGAAGCAATATGTATGAAAAGCTGCTATGGAGTATCGCCCTTCCTGGTTTTGGCCAATTACTTAACGGTAAATTTCTTAAAGGTACTTTAATTATTTTTTTGGAATTTGTAATCAATGTTCAAGCCAACTTTAACAAAGTTATCATATTAAGCTTTAACGGACAAATTGAAGAAGCCATTCATCAAGCAGACTATGGGTGGCTTATGTTTTATCCTTGTGTATACTTCTTTTCAATATTTGATGCCTTTAAAGATGCAGGAGGAGACAAAGAACCTTATTCATTTCTTCCTTTTGTCTTTAGTGCCTATTTCGTAACCGTTGGGGTAATCTATTCCTCAAGTTTAAAAATGTTCGGGGTGCTATTCGGTCCTGTTTTTTTACCAATGCTGTTTTTGATTCCGGGACTAAGCTCTGGCTTATTGTTTAAAATTGTATTAACCCGTTATAAAAGGAGAAGTTATGACTAATATTCCTTTATATTTTTTATAAAGCATTTTTATTATATGGGTTTCAATTTCTCTTTGAAAATAAGAGTCAATTAAAGCGATCTTAGTCATAAGTGTAAGGAAGGGAGGGGTATGTATGGACATACTCAATGCTGCCGATCATCGTCCATATCCATTACCTTCAAAAAGATGGATTATGCGGCAAGTATGGAATAACGTATTGTTTCTTCATTGGCCCGTTCCTCCCGAAAGATTGCGTCCGTTTATTCCATCCGCGTTAGAAATTGACATGTACGAAAGAACAGCATGGATAGGAATCGTTGCTTTTCAAATGAAGGGGATTTATTTTCGTGGATTACAATCGATATCCGTTGTTCCGCCTTTCGCCGAAATGAATGTACGTACATATGTTACCAACAACGGCAAGCCCGGCGTTTTTTTTATGACTCTAGACGTAAATGACTGGGCCTCTTTGAACATTGCCAAAAGGTGGTACCGATTGCCGTATTCACCGGCAGCAATAACAATTTTGAAAAGCGGGGAAACCTTTTACTATAAGAACAACCGTAAAAGAAGTTCTGCTGAATTTTACGGAAATTGCACGCCTGTACCAGGGGAATATTTTCCTGAAGAAGGCACACTTGACCATTGGCTGACTGAAAGATATTGCTTTTACACCACTGATAATAAATACAACATCTATTGCGGTGAAATTCATCACCTTCCATGGCCGCTTCAAAAGGCGGAGATCACAATTGACAGAAACACTCTTTTTTCACAATTTCATCTCGACCTTTCACATTTACAACCAATCGCTAATTATTCGAAGGGTGTTGAATCTTTTATGTGGAATTGTAAAAAATTACAGTTATAATCCTATGAATACCTTAAAATTATTAATCCACCTTTTGTTAAAAATTCCTAAAGGTTTTTTAAAAACAAACAAAATGCACTCAAGATCCAAGAAAGTCTGCATCTGGAGGCTTTTCGTTCGATTTATCATAATTGTTTGGATGTCGCCTTCCACAACTTTCTCTTCTTTAAGAAAATACACAATCCTATTTAGGGGTTCGGACTTTTTTGCTATTCATCACTGTTTTTTTCCAGATGTTCAGTTTCGTCATCAAAAAGGATTATAATAAAATATTGTGTCAGCAAACCATTTCCAAAGTGAAAAAGCATGAGCATCCAAGATTCTGGGACATTCATGCCGGGATAAAACATAATATATAAGCTAATAATTACACCATAAAAAAATGAAATGGCTGCATTTGCAATCAATAGCCTTTTAAATATCCGTTTAATCATTTGAATCATTTGATTTATGTCTCCCTATGCTACATGCCGAACGACGAGTCTGCATACAGAACGTTATTTTATAAGTATATCGGGGAATATGGTTGAGTATACATCCAGGCTTAAGCGACAGATAATCTGCTAAAGGTATACAACAATCATAAAATAAGGAAAGAAGTAATAGTGGGGTGGAAAATATAGTCAGTCTGTCCTTTAGAGGAGGTAGCATTTGTATATAGGGTTTTTAAAATATTAACCCCAATGAACAACTTCTTCATTACACCTTGCCCTAGGCTTCACCCCAAGTAAATTTTCAAAGCTTTCTTCTCGTAAATTTATATCCCTTCTCCTTTTCTTTTGAATTATTTATTTTTATCATGACGTTGGTCCTTGCTTATTAGAATGAAGGCTAATTATTCCATAGTTTCTTTTTTCTTGCTTAATTGTTCTTTATCTTTTGTTCCTGGTGGTTGCTCTAACCACGCATTACTAATCACGATATCAGCTCCATCTTTTGCATATTGACCGATTTCAAGAGACAGGAGTTGATAATTTAAAATAAGGTCGCTTCTTTGACTTGCCGCAGCTGCCGTAGCGTAATTTCCCATTCCTGCTGCACTCATGAATGACATATGAAACATGGTTAACTTATCCGAAAATGGCGGTGTTGTTGAATCAGTAATTGAAGCATCAGATGAAATAGGTGGCTGTATATCATTATTGATAAGTGTCGTTGAAAACTTTTGAATATGTTTTTTAGAAATATCCCGCCCTTTTAACATCCATTTACGTATGTTTTCTTTCGATGATCCTTGAGCAAAACTAGTTGCAAGTTTACTTCCCATAAGATTGGTTTGAATGTTTAAAAATAAATGGGATATCTCAACTGCATTTAATGGCCTCTGTTTACTAAAAAAAGAAATGCCGCTTAGATATTTTTTAGTGTCAACGAAATCAGTTTTAGTTGGATAAGGAATATAAGGTGCTCTAGTAAATATTCCTTTTGATAGGGCTACCTTTGAGCACCTTTCAAATAATTCTGATGTTTCGTTAAGACCTTCTCTATAAAATGTTCGTATATCGTCTCTAGCACTTACGGAAATAAATCCACTGTAACCAAGCAAGCCTACCTTAGCCATATTGTTTATATAAGTTAGCATAAATGTGTCTGTATACATGCGTGGCGCATTCAAATTAACATCATTTTCAAAAGTAAATCCTGTAGGTGTTGGAATTTGTTCCTCTTGAAATATGGTTGTTAGCTTTTAAATATGAGTAGATGATAAATCATAAGCAAATTGAACAATAGGGCGAACTTCTTCATCCTCTACGGTTTTAAGGAAATAAGCTAAAACACATTTGGACATACTATCCTGCATATAACTAGTCCAAATTGAAGCAATTTCAGAAGAAGTTAGTTGAATGTGATTTTCATCCATAATTCGTTACCTCCAAAGAATATTTTTAGATATATTCTTTGCAAAAAAACCTTATATTATTAAAAGGTCGTTATCTTGGTCATAAGATAACTCTTTGTTCCTTAGATCATCTTTCTACAACACTCAGCATTTCCTGCACTGTGACCAGTTCAAATCCAGCCTTTCTCAACTCGTCAATAACCGTAGGCAGTGCATGAATTGTTCCCGATAAATCCCCGCCGTCACCCGTTCCGGAATGCTGTAATACGATGGATCCCGGAGTGACATTAGACAGAATGTTGCTTGATACCTGTTCCGCATTTAATCCTTTCCAGTCCAAAGAATCCACATTCCAGTTCACAACTTTTCTTTTCTTGGAAGCCAACCATTCAATCTGCTGCTCACTGATATTTCCATATGGTGGTCGGACGATAGTCGGTGAATATCCGGTATATGAGCTGATTAGTTCATCGGTTCGGATTATCTGATTCTGAAATTCTGAACAGCTAAGGGTTAAATAATCCGCATGGTTATATGAATGATTTCCGATTGCATGTCCTTCTTGCACAATTCGCTTGGCCACTTCAGGATATTTTTCAATACGGTGCCCTACGAGAAAAAAGGTAGCCTTGACATCTTTTTGTTTTAAAATGTCTAATATGACTGGTGTGAAAATTTCATCGGGAGCATCATCAAATGTCAGCGCGATTTCACGTTTGGATTCCGGCCCCTTCATTAAAAAAGTGCTTTTATATTTGCTTTTTAATTTTGATAAATCGGATGCGGCAGGTTGATTAGCTTCTATAGCAGAGGAATGAACGAATGTAGTAACCGCATTTTTTCCAAGGGGGAGACAAAAAATAATAAAAAGAAGGCACACGAAAATCAAAGAATGTTTCATCTTCAATAACCCCTTTAACTTCAAGGTATATAAGTTATACTTTGCAACAAAGTGTTTTATATACAATGTCATCGGCTTTATACGACACGGAGGGCAATGGAAAGCTCCGGTGGCGACATAGCCAGAAACCATCTCCATGATAGCCCAATAGAAATTTTTAATCGGGTTCCTGTAACTTCAATTATTTCCCAATCAAAAAGCCTGTGTATGCGGTACTCTCAAGAACAGAGATATACAGGTAACGATCATTTATTTATATGATGTACTGCGCAGCGGTTGGTCCAATTTCCAATTCGGAAAGCGTTTTTTGGATTAAAAAAGATAAAGAAGCATTATGGAAAAGAAAAGTAGGTACATTACTTTTCTTAGGATAATTGTTAGATACAGGTGCGAGCAAAAGACATGTATTTATTCTTGTATCTTTGCGAAAAATGAAAGCGAATTTTATATTCGATCCATTTCGAGTAAAGACCTTTAAAATGGATGCAAGCCGCTGAGTTATTATTTTACGACTCAGCAATAACCAGGAAAAAACATTGATACACATTGGAGGGTATTGAAAATGTCAGTAACAGCAATAAGTCCAAAGGAAGTTGCAAAAAAAGTCATCAATAAACAAGAACTGTTTATTTTAGATGTCCGTAATACAGATGACTTTGAAGATTGGAAAATTGAAGGGGAGAATTTTGAATATATCAACATGCCATATTTTGAACTACTTGACGGAGTAGAAGAAATCATGGATCAGATCCCTTCTGATAAAGAAATTGTAGTTGCGTGTGCAAAAGAAGGATCATCTGTCATGGTAGCTGAAATGCTTTCTAAAAAAGGGCTTGATGTCGCCTACCTTAATGGTGGTATGAAAGCATGGAGTGAATATCTGGAGCCGGTTAAAGTAGGAGATTTAAACAATGGCGGTGAGATATACCAGTTTGTCCGCCTTGGAAAAGGCTGTTTATCTTACATGGTTGTGTCAGATCGAGAAGCAGCTATTATTGATGCCACACGCATGACGGATGTATTTACAAACTTTGCAAAAGAAAAGGGCGTTAAGATTACGCATGTATTTGATACTCATTTGCATGCAGACCATATTTCAGGCGGAAGATTCATTGCAAAAGAAACAGGGGCGAAGTATTGGCTCCCACCCAAAGACGCTGGAGAAGTTGCCTTTGAATATGAACCGTTAGAAGATGGCGAAGATGTCATAATTGGAAGCACAAAAGTTCGTATTCATGCTTTGTATTCGCCGGGGCATACAATTGGTTCAACCTCATTTATAGTCGGTGATCAGTTTTTGTTAACTGGTGACATATTGTTCATTGATTCTATCGGAAGACCTGATTTGGCAGGTATGGCTGAGGATTGGGTTGGTGATTTGAGGGAAACACTTTATCAGCGTTATCGAAAATTATCTGAGGAGCTCATCGTACTTCCAGCTCACTTCATGATTATTGAAGAGTTAAATGAGGATGGAAGTGTAGCAAAAAAATTAGGAACATTGTTTGCAGAAAACCATGGATTAAAAATAAATGACGAAAGTGAGTTTAGAAATTTGGTTACGGAAAACTTACCACCACAACCAAACGCTTTCCAAGAAATCCGTAAAACAAATATGGGCAGAATGACACCAGGTGAAGAAGAACAACGTGAAATGGAGATTGGACCAAACCGCTGTGCTGTTCGATAATAAGCGTGTCGATAAATACAGAAAGCAATGATGTAGAAGGCTTAATTCCAAGAAACGTTTGGACAATAACTGGGTGAATGTCAAAATAAATTTTTGAGCTCGCAAATGGATAAAATATACAAAAAATACCTGTCAGCTTGGGTAAATTCTGGGGGCATACGTTTAGTTTTTATCTGGCTCTGGCCCCCTTTTTTTAAAAAAGTGATATTTTATCAATTAAGGAACAATGTTGTAGCAAAGACTTACATCCTTAGACCTTTTTGGCGGTGAAAAATTTTGTGAAAATATATGGTCCTGCTGCAAATCCGAGGGTTAATTGCCATGCACCTATTCCTTGTAAATTATAGTCCTGGACTAATTTCATCTTTTCACCCATACTTCTGACATCTTCAAACCATACTTCATGCGTTTGTCCCTGATCGTCTCGATATTGAAAAAATGGTGTTGCAACTTCTTCGGAATATTGAATCGGTGACTGATGCCTCATAGCAGTATTTATGGCCCTCTGGTTGGAAATAGCGGATGCTGCTATACCCGGCTCATACGGTATTTTCCAATCATAGCCGTATAGTGGCACTCCGATAATAATTTTGCTCCGTTGTACATTGTTGATTGCAAATTCAATAGTATTTTGAACTTCAGTGATTGGCGCTACTGGTCCTGGCCCACTTCCTGCATAGTGCCAATCATATGCCATAATAAACATAATATCTACAACAGCCCCAATTCCTCCGTAATCATACCCTTCTAACCAAGGGATATTATCGCTAGTTTTTGCAGGAACAGCGATTGTTAACGCATAGCCTTCTGGACCAAGACGCTCCCCTAGTTGACGCAAAAATCCCGTAAAAAGATCCCGATCTTGAGCACCGACACGTTCAAAATCAATATTCACACCACCATACCCTTTTCTCGTTACCAAATAGTGGATATTATTGATAAGGTTTGTTCTTGATATAGGATTATTTAGGACTTGATGAGCAAGTTCAGTACTGAAGCCTTTCGGGACTAAATTAGTAATCGTCGCTAGTGGTGTAACTCTATTTCTCCAAGTTTCTTCAATTGCAACTAAGTCATTTAAATCGTTAGTAATATCCCCATTTGGAGCAAATTGGTAGTCAAAGATTGAAATGTATGTGGAATAGGGCGCGAAATTATTAATTAACATACGATCTCGTTCAGGACTTCGAAGAACATAATAACTCAATGAACTAATATATTTTGCTATATTGGGGATCGTTATTTGCATTCCGGGCTGTAGTACATTGGGATTAATCGTGGGATTGGCCTCACGTAATTGCTCTAATGGCACAATTGCTTTTCTTGCTATACTCGTTAGTGAATCTCCGGGTTGAACAGTATATAGATAAAGCGGTATAAGCAGAGCTTGGCCTGGAACTATATTTGTTATTTCTAAACCATTGACACTGCGCAATTGTTCCACCGAAATGCGGTACTTGCCACTAATGGAAAATAAAGAATCTCCGGGTTGAACGGTATGAATAAACAAATTGAAGCCTCCTAATCAGTCATCTTTTTGCGAAAAAACAATTAATAAATGGTATTCACTTCCTTGCCAAAATATACGCTTGGTAGTAACCCAGTAACCCGATTGTTTTTTAAGTTGTCTCTAACAAAAAGCTGTAAAACAGTTCTTCATTACAGTTTGCTATTGACTTTTATTTTTTAAGTCATTATTATATACCCATACGGGCATAGGTAAAAAACATTTTTTCAAAAAAGAAGGGAATGTTAGTGATAAGGAGGGGTATGAGGTATGATCTTCAATTACTACTTTTTTTACTTAAACAAAAGCTTATTTGCCAACAATACAATATAAAATTGGAGGAGATACTTATGACAATAAAAGCGGATCATGTATTAGATGCAAAAGGACTTGCTTGTCCAATGCCGATTGTAAGAACTAAAAAGGCCGTTAACGACCTGGAACCCGGTCAGGTCATTGAAATCCAGGCGACGGATAAAGGGTCCAAAGCTGATCTTGAGGCTTGGGCCAAAAGTAGCGGACATCAGTACCTGGGGACAACTGAGGATGGGGAAGTATTAAAGCATTATCTTCGTAAAGCCGGTTCAGAAGAGGTGAACGAAGAGAAGAAATATCCTCACGTCATTCAAAATGATGAATTGCAGCAAAAGTTGGAAGCCAGGGAAGAGATCGTGATCCTGGATGTTCGTGAACAAGCGGAATACAGCTTCGGACACATTCCCACTGCCATCTCCATCCCACTGGGCGAACTGGAAGAGCAGATGGATAAATTGGATAAAGATAGTGAAGTATATGTGGTGTGCCGTTCCGGTAACCGAAGTGACTTAGCATGCAAGATGCTTGAAGAAAGAGGTTTTTCAAATGTGAAAAACGTTGTTCAAGGTATGGTTGAGTGGTCTAATCCGATTGAAAAAAATAATTAATTTTTGGAGGAATATGAAATGGCAAAAAAGGTAGCGATTATTTCAAGCAATGGCGGTTTATTTGATGCTTACAAAGTGTTTAATGTCGCAACCGCGGCAGCGGCAAGTGATGCGGAAGTGGGTATTTTCTTTACATTTGAAGGATTGAATCTAATTCATAAAGAAGGGCACAAACAGCTTCCTATTCCTGAGGGACGCGAGCATTTCCAGGAAGGCTTTAAGAAGCAAAATGTTCCGCCTATTCCCGATCTTGTGGAGATGGCACGTGAAATGGGTGTGAAGTTGATCGCTTGTCAGATGACAATGGATGTCATGGAGTTGGAAAAAGATGCGTTTGTTGATGGAATTGAAGTAGCAGGTGCCGCAAGTTTCATTCATTATGCTTCAGATGCTGATATTACACTGACGTTCTAGATATTCAATGCACAGGAAGATTCCAAATTAAAAAACAAAAAGAGGGAGAGGGATTTTTGAAATGAATACGGATAAATTTCTAGATGCAAAAGGACTTGCTTGTCCAATGCCAATCGTTCGAACAAAAAAGGCGATCAATGAGTTGGAATCAGGTCAGGTGTTGGAAGTCCATGCGACTGACAAGGGGTCGGTGGCCGACATTACTGCATGGACAAAATCAGGCGGACATGAATTGTTGAAAACCATTGAAGAAGATGCTGTATTTAAGTTCTGGATTAAAAAAAAGCTGACGATAAAAAAAGTGAGATGGGCTATATTTAGGCCCTTCTCCTTTCCATTTGAATGATACGTTTATGCAGAGATTTGCTGATATTCGTTTAAGAAGAATGAATGGGGAGAAAATATGCTGAAAAAACTACTTCCGGCGTTGGACTGGATGTCGAACTATAAAAAATCGGATTTAAGCGGAGATCTTTCGGCTGGAATTATTGTAGCTGTCATGCTCATACCTCAAGGAATGGCGTATGCGATGCTGGCTGGACTTCCTCCTGTTATTGGGTTATATGCGTCAACAATACCCCTGATCATTTATGCATTATTTGGGACGTCGCGCCAACTCGCTGTCGGGCCGGTTGCAATGGTTTCCTTGTTGGTTTTGGCTGGAGTATCCACTCTTGCTGAACCTGGTTCAGAAGAATATATATCATTGGCATTGCTGTTAATGTTGATGATTGGATTGATTCAGTTTTTAATGGGATTGTTCCGTCTCGGTTTCATGGTTAACTTTCTTTCTCATGCGGTAATAAGCGCATTTACAAGTGCAGCCGCAATTATCATTGGATTCAGTCAACTGAAGGGTTTATTGGGCATTAGTATTGAAGCGGAAAATGTATTTTTAGTCATATGGGAAGTAATAAACAAACTAACAGAAGTCCATATACCTACTTTTGTTATTGGAATAGGAAGCATCCTTCTCCTCGTTGGCTTAAAAAAAGCAGCACCTAAAATTCCAGGCCCGCTTGTCGTGGTTGGATTGAGTATTGTAGTCGTCGCCTTTTTTCACATGGATACCCATGGAGTGAGAATTGTGGGAGAAGTGCCGAAAGGTCTGCCAACTTTTTCAATGCCTGTATTTAACATTGATTCAATCATGGCGCTGCTTCCGATTGCTTTGACGATTTCATTTATTGGCTTCATGGAGTCCATAGCAATGGCCAAGGCAATTGCTGTAAAGGAAAAGTATAAAGTTGTCCCGAACAGGGAACTGGTTGGTTTGGGATTGGCGAATGTGGCTGGTTCATTCTTTTCCGCCTACCCGGTGACGGGTGGCTTTTCACGGTCTGCTGTAAACTATCAGGCTGGAGCAAGGACACCGCTCGCTTCGATTATTACTGCCGTTTTAATCATTTTAACACTATTGTTTTTCACAGGATTTTTCTATTATCTTCCGAATGCTGTACTAGCAGCAATAATAATAGTAGCGGTCATTAATTTGATTGATGTGAAAGAACCGCGGTATTTATTTAAAATCCAGAAAACGGACGGCTGGACATGGGTCATTACATTTATCGCCACTTTAGCCATTGGTATTGAGCAAGGAATTTTGTTTGGATTAGCATTTTCTTTAGTCGTTTTTATCGGAAGAAGCGCATATCCACACGTAGCAGAACTAGGTTATTTGCGGAAAGAAAATGTTTTCCGCAACATCAAACGATACCCTGAGGCCGATGTACACCCTGAGGTGCTTATTTTCAGGGTTGATTCACCGCTTTATTTTGCAAATATGACATTCCTTGAAAACAAACTATGTGAGGCAGTAGGGGAAAGGCCTCAAACAAAATGGATTGTTCTTGATTTTTCCGGTGTAAACACGATAGATGCTGTTGCAATACACGCCCTTGAGGAAATATTGAAATCGTGCGGCAAAGGGGAAATCAGGTTTAAGATTGCAGCGATTAAAGGTCCGGTCATGGATTTAATGAAAAAAGCCCAATGGGATGAAAAATTTGGTGATCATATAAAATATTTGTCAATTGAACAAGCTATGGCAGATATTGAGGGAGAGGGGTAAGTTTGATGGAAAAAGAAGAACTGCAAAAAAAAAATGCAGAGTTTATCCGCAAAATAAAAGAGCGCGATCCGCTCTATTTCAATAAACTTAAAGAAGGCCAAAAGCCGGAATTTCTCGTTTTATCTTGTAGCGACTCCCGTGTCAGCCCGTCAATCATTACCGAAATGCCCCTTGGATACATGTTTGTGCATCGAAATATCGCTAACCAGGTTGCTGTTGAGGATGAAAGTTTCTCCGCAAGTCTTTATTATGCTTTGAAATATTTGGAGGTAAAGGAAATAATTGTGAAAGGACACACGGATTGTGGTGGAATCAAAGCAGCCTGGTCAGATAACGATGATGAAGAATTACAAACTTGGCTATCCAAGATCCGGAAAGATTTGCCGCAGAAAGATGTGTCAAAAGACATGACTATAGATGAATTAACAAAGATTAATGTGTTAAAACAAGTGGATAACCTAAAAAAACACCCAATTTTTAAAGCCTATGGGAAAGGCGTTGGAGTAAGAGGCTGTTTATTCCATGTTGAATCAGGAGAATTGGAAAGTTTAGTTTAAACACTTGACTATATACCCATATAGGTATATCATTCAATTAGGATAAGGAATATGTATTTTTTTAATAATTAACATACCCCGGGGTGTATATGGAGAGTGAGATGAGAAATGGAAACTAAAAAGACAAACATTATTTTATTTAGCGGAGATTATGACAAAGCGATGGCAGCCTTCATCATTGCTAATGGTGCAGCGGCCTATGATCATGAAGTAACGATATTTGCAACATTTTGGGGTCTGAATGCATTTAGGAAAGATCAGCCGATTGATGTGAAAAAAGGATTTTTGGAAAAGATGTTTGGAAAAATGATGCCTCGCGGGGCAGACAAAATGGGCTTATCTAATATGAACTTTGCCGGTATGGGTCCGAAAATGATTAAACACGTCATGAAAAAGCATAACGCGATGCCGTTGCCTGATCTGATTGGTATGGCTAAAGAACTGGATGTTAAACTCGTTGCATGTACAATGACAATGGACCTTCTAGGACTGCACAAAGAAGAACTCCTTGAAGGAATTGAATATGCAGGAGTCGCAGCCTACTTGGCAGGTGCTGAGGAAGGGCAAGTAAACCTGTTTATTTAATCTAGTAAGAAGGATCAAGTCTAGGCCTTGCTCACCTGAAGTCCAGATGCACGTTCTGGCAGAAATATAAAAAAAATTAACATTGGGGGGATTTTAAATGGCGGTAAAAGCAATGACTGCTAAAGAAGTAGCTCAAAAGGTGTTAAACAAGGAAAACGTCTTTCTATTGGATGTAAGAAATGAAAATGATTTCAACGATTGGAAAATAGAAGGGGAAAACTTTGAATATGTAAATAAGCCTTACTTTGAGTTGATTGATGGGATTGAGCCAATTCAGGATCAGCTTCCTGAAGATAAGGAAATCCTTTCCGTATGTGCAAAAGAAGGTTCATCCATCATGGTTGCGGAAATGTTGAATGAGGCTGGGTATAAAGCGGCTTATCTCAAAGGCGGCATGAAGTCTTGGAGTGAAACCTTGCACAAAGCAAAGGTATATGAAGATGAGGAAATAAGTGTATATCAGTTTATCCGCGTCGGAAAAGGTTGTCTTTCTTATATGGTTGTATCAGAGGGTGAAGCATTGATCGTCGATCCCGCACGATTTACAGAACAATATGAAGCAGCAGCCAAAGAGTTGGGGGCTGAAATAACACATGTTGTCGACTCCCATCTGCACGCAGATCACATTTCAGGAGGAAAAGAGCTTTCTGATAAGCTGGGAGCCAAATATTACCTAATGAAGAGCGAAGGTGCAATCTTCGATTTTCTTCACTTGGAAGACCATGACAAGATTGAGTTTAACAAAGTATCCGTCGAGGTTTTGGCGGTAAAGACACCAGGGCATACACCAGGTAGTGTCTCCTTCTTAGTAAATAATCAGCTTTTATTCTCAGGTGATACGATTTTCATTAGTGGATTGGGACGTCCGGATCTTGGAAACAAGGTGAGAGAGTGGGCAATGGATCTATACGACACTGTTCATTCAAAAGTTGCGGAAATTATTGATGATGTTATCGTTCTTCCCGCACACTACGCCGACCTGGATAAAGAGATCAATAGTGAAGGATATATCGGAAGTACACTGGGAGAAATCCGCAATCGCAATAACGAAATGTTCACTGCAACAAAAGAAGAATTTCTCGAGAGTGTTGAAAAATCGGCGAGTTCCGTAAAGCCGCCAAACTTCGAGGAGATCATTGCCATTAACCGCGGAGTGGAGTCAGCAGATATCGATAGATTGCAAGAGTTGGAAATCGGCCCTAACCGTTGTGCGGTCCACCATACCGACTGAAAAAATGAAAGATTTTCTTAATAACTTACGTGCTTCACATTCCAATTTTTCCGCTGTAGTGATATTAAAATAAGAAACAGAAGGACATTCTCCTTTTTAGAAATTTGGTCAATAATCAAAGACCAACTAAAAGGCGAAATGTCCTTTTTAATTTGGTAATCAGATATTGCTTTAAAAAATTGATTTCTTTACAGCCTCAATTATTGTTGTTATTATGAATGTTAGTGACTACTTACAAAAAAATTTTTGCGGGTGTAAGTTACCACTAACATTCACTATAGAGGGAGGAAATGCATGAATATGTTAAAAAGGCTTGCTAGTTTATTAGAAAGTTTTCCAATAAAGTCAATATTTATTACAGTTATCGTTGTCACTCTGTTAGTAAGTGGGGTCAGAAATGTATTTATGGCTACAGGAAATGATACATTGGTGAAGAGTAGTACAGACGTATATCAGGATAACTTAATGTTAGAAGAAGAGTTTGGAGGAGAATCTGTCATTGTGCTATATGAATCGGATCATTTATTAACGCCCGAAAACTTAGCTCATATGAAAGGGCTTGAGAATGCTTTACACACGAGTGATTCTATTTATAGTATTTTAAGCCCTGTCACGCTTGTGGAAGAAATGGCAAATAAACAAGGCGAAAAATTTCAAGAAGGTATTGAAGAAGTGATTAAGGGTCTAGATACGATGGGAAGTAAATTAATTAAGATTGGTACAGAGATGAGCGAAAACGCTCAAAATAATCAGAGGATTGGATTTCCTAAACAAGAAGGCTTAGAAATGCCCAATCTCGGGGGTGCAGAACTTCCTGAATTCGAAGGAACTAACCCGCCCAAATTTGATAGTCCAGAGCTTCCTAAATTAGGTGAGATACAGCTTCCTGATATAGAAGGACAACTAGCCGAGTTAAATAAGGGATATGCTCAATTGATTGGTGCCCAAGAAAATTTAGGTGATGGTACACAAAATTTAGTTAATGGATATGCCCAATTTGGTACAAAAACGGGGGAATTAGGAGAAAGCTTGGGTGCTTTAGCCGATCAAATGGGAGATAACCCGCAGCAAGCACAGCAGCTACGAGAAGTTAGTGGGGGCTTAAACGAGTTGTCAAAGCAAATGGTAGACATATCGAAAAATACTGCTCAGCTTCCTGGAATTTCCACACAAACAATTAGTGGGCTGGAAAATATACAAAAGAAGTTAAGTGAACAGCTAAATGAGCAAAAACAACAACAGGAACAAATACAGGCAGAACAAAAGCAGATGCAGGAAGACATGAAGCAGCAATTTGCTAAGCAGGAACAAATGCAGAAAGAAATGAAAAAACAACAAGAGGTAAAGCAGGAAAAAATAAAAGATGAGATGCTTGTCCAACAGAGAGAAAAAGAAAACCAAATGCGGGAATTTCAGGAAAAAATGCATGGAAAAATGGATGAACAAGCATCAAATTTAAGTACACTAGCTGAAGGCTTAATGGAAATGGGCGAAAGTTTACAAACAATTAGCCAGAATATGGAAACCATACATGGTTACTCAGACATTATGACACCTGGCTTACCAACAAAACAGGCAACATTAGATAATATGGTTTATGATGATGACCAACTACGGCCAATGTTTGAAGAGGTTATCGTAGATGATAAATATATGCTTATGATGATCCGGTTTGAAGGGAATACAACGGATGCCGAAAAAAGTAAGGTTGTAGGGACGATTAACGATTATTTAGATGCTGAAAAAATTGATTCAGTAAAAACAATCGTATCTGGAAAGCCTGTACTTGATAATGCGATTCGTTCCTCTATGCAAGAAAGTATGCAGGTCATGCTCGTCCTTGCATTAATATTTATGGTCATTGTTTTATTTTTAGTCTTTAATGTTAGATGGCGCTTACTATCATTAGCTACAGTCTTAACAGCAGTTATTGCAACAGTCGGTGCAATGGGGTGGCTAAACATTCCAATTACAATGGTCTCCATGGCAGTTTTTCCAATCTTAATTGGACTTGGAATTGATTATGGGATTCAATTCCAAAATCGTTACACGGAAGAGATGAATCGTGAGGAGGTTGGCAATGACTAGTCTAAACAACGATAAAGATAAAGCGAAGGTAAGTTTATATAAAACAATTAAAAAAATGGTTCCAGCGATTTTCACAGCTATGGTTGCTACTGTTTTGGGATTCATTGCACTGTCAACATCACCAGTACCTATGATCCAAGATTTCGGGAATATGCTGACAGTCGGGATGGTGATTAGCTTTTTATTAGCATTGTTTTTCCTGTTGCCAATCCTGTTTGCCCGGGATCACTTTTTTACACCCAAGACAAAAAATAAAACTAATAAACCAAAAAAACCAAAGCGGATGGTTGTTATCGATCGTTTTTTAGAATGGTTTACTCAAAAGACGATAGTTTTTCGTTGGGGAATCATTATTATAGCCTTTGCAGCTGCGGCTTTCGGAATATCAGTGGACTTAGATGCAGATGTGGAAACAGATGTAGAGACGTTTATGCCACAGGATTCCCAAGAGCTAGCAGACATTCACAAGCTGCGTGATATTTTGGGAACGACGGATCAGGTTTCACTAGTCTATCGAGGGGATGACGTCCTTACTGATGAATCCCTTGAGTGGGTTGGAAAGATGACAGAATCTTTGCCAGAGGAATTTCCGGATGTTGTTGTAGAGACAAAATCAATAACAGGTATTCTCAAGCGAATGAATGACCATGGGCTGCCAAGTGGTAGGGAGGCCCGTGATCAAATTGCTGATATGCCTGAAGGCCAAACAAAGCTATTTATAAACGAAGATCATTCAAAAGGAGTCATTACGGTAGGAATTAAACATTTAGAAGCATCTGATCTTGAGAAATTTTTAGGTGATCTTGAACTTTATTTGAATGATCATGATATAGCTTCCCTCGATACAACCATTACAGGCAAATCTGTTTTAGATGTAGAAATGATTGATGGGTTAGCAGGTGGAAGGTATCAAATGACCTTACTGGGAGCAGCTTTTGTGTTTTTAGGACTCTTGCTTCTATACAGACATCCAGTAAAGGCTTTCATTCCACTGTTGCCAATCCTTTTAATTGTAGGTTGGTCAGGGGCAATCATGTATTTTCTAGGGATCAATTACACGCCGCTAACTGCAACATTAGGAGCGCTAATTATTGGAATTGGTACGGAATTTACCATTTTAATCATGGAGAGATATTTTGAAGAACGGGAAAAGGGACACCCCAAAGAAAATGCGATGCAAATTACAAATAAAACCATTGGAAAAGCCATTTTTGCAACGGCACTAGCAAATATCGGAGGATTTAGTGCATTAGTTGCTTCAGATTTTGTCATACTGAGTGATTTTGGTTTAATGACCTTAATTAATATATCACTTGCACTGTTTTCCACAATTGTAGTTCTGCCAACCATTTTGATTGTGTTGGACAGATATGTGAAAATGAAACAAACAACATAATTTTTTCACATAAAAAACTCAATGGCGGTGATGAATATGCGAAATGTAACCGATCGAATATTCCAAGGAGCAATTTCAGTTTTTATAAGGAAGGGATTGCAGGCAACAACACAAGAGGTTGCTAAAGAAGCAGGTGTTGCAGAAGTAACACTATATCGCAGGTATTCTACTAAGGAAAACCTGTTTATTACAGTCATCAAAAATGTATTAGAAAAAAAGTTCGATTCCCATGTTCTAGAAATTGCAAAAGAGAATGAAACTGAAGTATTTTTAATGAATATTATTGAAGATAGATTAGAAATATTGTCAAAGAATTACGACCTGGTAAAAATGCTCTTATCCGAAAGCTTAAGGGGAAATTTAGCAAATGAAATTAATTTGCCCGATATTATTTTTTCAAGTTTAAAAAAAGGTTTGGAATATCATTTTGAACTTAAAAATCAAACAGTTGATATAGATTTTTGTGCAAGACAGTTGGGAGGGATATTTTTAAGCTATGTTGTACTACCTAACGCACAACCATTCAACAAGTTAACTTTGCAAGAGAAAAAGGATATAGCAAGAAAACATGCAAAAGCAGTGCTTGCAACGATATGAGGAAAATGGAAATAAGTTATATTTTAATTCGGGAGGGATGCGGCAATGTGCGGGCATTACGCTATTTTTACTTCACAAGCCGTCAATCCTTTTTTTGATGAACCGATTCCATGTCTTGATATTGGGGAACGCATACGTTCTCACAATTTGTTGATGCATCTTTGAAGATACCACACCTTTATTACTTCCTCACATATTGTTGAAGATATTGCATTTCTTTGTACAAAAATTGGTGTAAATAGAATTGGAAGAGTGCTATTTGAAGGCCGGCCGGTCAATCCACGCTTAATGGGTGGGCACCTTGCGCTTTTAAAATCTAAGTATATTCATTTAATTGCATTCGATATTATGGTAGCTAATTAGTGGCAAGAAAGATTAAAACTACTTAGGAGGGTTCCTTTTGGCAAGTGTAATTAAGGAAAGAGAAACGCCTTTAGGTGGAACCGTGTATGAACGATATGATAGTAATAATGAATTGATTCAGAAATTTGGGGCAGTTGGCTTTGTCAAAGAATCGACCGAAAAGAATAAGACATACTTCATTATTACAGACTTGAATGGAAGATTAATAGATGATGCGAATATCTATCTAAATAAAACGATTGGAGATGCAGAACATAGTAAAAGGCAAAATGCTTACACTGCTTTAAAGTTGTTTTATTCGTTTCTACAATTAGAACATTATGATGACCCTCAAGATATAACCGAAGATGATATTAGAAACTTTCGATTATTTTTGGAAGGAGGACAAAAAGAAGGCTCGCTAAGGAAATTGGACATTCAGAGAAGGGGTAATAGCACCTTTAACATCTATTTAAGCGTATATCGGGATTTTTATAAACAAATGTACGGTTTAATAAATTTATCTATATTTGATACGGTCAGTATAGGGACAGCATATGGTGATGGGTTCTTGGCTCATGCCAAGAATACCACACAGGAAAAATACAAAAGCAACAAAAAAGTAGCTGAGAAACAATCAATTCCAAAATACATCAAGCATGACCAATACGAAAAAATTATTGAATTGATTGAGGAAAAATACAGTCTACGTGAAGAGGTTATTATCCAATTAATGTACAAATACGGACTACGATTAGGGGAAGTTTTAGGGCTGACTTTTGAAGATATAATGCCATCATATTTAGACGGTAAATTTGACCTTATCATTCGAAATAGAATATCAGACAAGCCTGATCAAAAGGCTAAAGGAACTCCATCACCTAAATTAGCAGATCACTATAAGGATAGTTGGTATACCGAAGAAGGAATTGGATACCAAAAAGTCCTAATTGAAGAATATATGGCAGAAATGATTTATGAATATATTGACGAATCAAGGGATGACATTATATTGAGCAAAAGTGCGAAGAAAAGGGAAAATTTAAAAAACAAAGCTGCAGCTGATAGGGTTGGAACAGCCCCTCTTTTAAATAACGAAAATCAATATATCTTTTTAAATCACCAACACTATACCCCTTTAACACAAGGGGGCTGGAATTATGTATTAAGGGAAATATTTAAATCTGTCGGGATTCAAATTGACAAAGGTGTTAAAAAGGAGAATTTGAGCCATAGATTTCGTCATGGCTTCGCTATGGTAATGGTGAAAAAAGGTTATCAAATAGTGGAGTTGCAAAAGGCACTTAGACATGCCAGTCCTATGAGTTGCGAGGCCTATTATAACCCTGATGATAAAGACAAGGCAGAATTATTAAGGAAAAATCATGAACGGTTGGAGGAGAGCCAATATAGTGATTCTACCAAGTGACTTTTATGATGAAAAGGATATCATATCCATTACCAAAGAGTTGGATTCAATTGAATTTGATAAATTAATTAAATCTTATATCTGTGAATGGCTTCAAACAAAGAAAATGCAGAATATTATATTGGAAAGACCGAGTCTCTTGGTACGAAATAAAAAGAAGGGGAACGTTAAAGCACAATTTATCAATCGTTTTATAAGAACTATAGGAAAGTTTATTAGGAGGCAAGACCATTTCACATGGGAAAATTACTGTAAGATTATCCGAGAGTTTCTAAAGTTAACGCTTGGCTATCGTTCTCCGTTGAGATTAATGACTCGGAATTTTTATTTACATGTACTTTCATCGAAAATTATCACCGACACAGAAGTAAAAAACTTTATCAAACAGTATGGTTATCTTCTTTTGCACACAGAATATGCAACGAAAAATGCAGGAAGTCGAAAAACCACTCTCTTTATTGAGCAAAATATTACGACCTACTTTCCCCTCGATTCTATGGTGGAACAAATAATTCAAATGGAGTGTGATACGGGACTTGGAAAAATATATCATGCAAACTTCTTTATACGTACCCAAAATGAGTTCCTTTATAAGATAATTGTGAATTTTATGGAAATTCACAACAGAAAAAAGCTTAATACCTTTGAAACTAGAATATTTATTACGTTGTTTGAGGATAGTTTAAAAGGATTGCAAATAAATAGTTTTAAAGATTTTAACAAGGAGACATTTAAAACGCAGCTTCTTTATTATAATGCCTTTCTCCATGAGTTTTATCCGAAAGGAAGAAAAAATAATTTTTCTTATAATTTGCTTGTGAAATTTTACAGATACATAGATGACATGTACATGGAGGAATTTGGGCATAGATTATTCAATTCATTTTCTTTTAATAGAGATATTATCACACATATGTACTATCAAAAAAGTGTTGAAGAGGGTTATGAAATTGTAAATCTAAATTCTATAGGCGATTATCCAAATACTGATAAATGGTTTATAGTTGCCGACACTAAAAAGCAAGGTACGCACATAGCAAATGCCAAAAACACCCTAATGAATTTTGAATTAATACGAAATCTTGAACTTAGGGAGGATTTAAAGGGTTTTATTTGGAAATTAGAAGCGTCATATGGAAGGATCTATGTGTATTTTTCTAATATTATAGACTTTCTGAATGAAGCTGATTCCTACTTTAAAAAGGAATTGGAAGTATCACCAATGCGTACTATATCGGGAACGACAGTTCCCAACCAATTATTAGGTTCAAGTGAGGTTAAACTTTTTTCCAATAGATTCCTAACCTATTATTATGACTGTCTCATAGATAATGAGGAATGGTCAGCAAACTATATTAATAGTCGAATCAAGAACATCCGATTTTTCTTAGATCAAATTAAGCACAAGTATGGTATTCCAAGTATAATGATAGAACTTTTTAGAAAGATTGATGTGGATTATAAAGGTGGGACTCCCATCTTGGCGGAAGATTTCATAAAAATATCGACAGAATTTAGAAAGAGAATTCATACCGAAGAGGATGAACTTTTATTCATTGCTTTTCAGTTGACAGCAGAAACAAAACTCCGACTTGGCGAAACATTGGGTTTGGAAAGAGATTGTATTTGCTCTATTGATAAAAACGGAAGATTTGGCACAATTCGTTACTTAAAGAAGACATTAGAAAGAGAATATATACATGAAGTCTTAATGATTGAACACATACGATTAATTCAAAGGGCAATTAACATCACCCAAAAAATTTATGAACAAACAGATTCAGACTTAGGAAAGTACATTTTTATTGGTGCTGGATCCTTCTATGGTAATAAAGTAGTGAAAATAAGAACACGATTTCGTGTAATGTTTAGTGAAGTTATTGATGAGTTATTATTAACAAAAAAAATTAAGGTGAGATACACACCTATCAATTTGCGTCACACTTATATAGAAAAAGCATGGCAAAACGTTGAGGATGGTTTAATATCCACATTAGAAATTGGGGTAATAACGGGCAATTCTGCGGGTGTTGCGTATAAGCATTATCGTAATAGAAATAACACCCAACGGTATGTAGAAGCACTTTATGGTGTTTCTATTTTTGACGATGATTTATCTAAACAGGTTGTTGACAAAGAAACAGTTGAACATCTCGCCCCTGTTCAAGGTGGTGCGGGTGGCTGCTCCAGTGAAACATGTATTAAAATGGAAGTTGATGAAGATAGCTTTTATAAATGTCTGACATGCCCAAAATTTGTCACTACTACAGAACGTAGTTCTTTTTTTGAAAAGAAAATGGATGAATATAAGGACAAGAAAGAAATGGCAACGTCCAACGCTGAAAAGCAGTTTTATACAGGTTTAATGGAACTTTACGGGGGTTACTTAGCAGAAATGTACTCACAAATGGAGGTGGAAAAATGATTGTTGAACAAGATGAACAAATCGAATCGATTGAAATCGATGTTGATGATATCGAATGGAATAATGAAATTGCGAATGCTTTATCGTCTGAACAGAACTATCTGATAGGTGATTGGATTGATGAACCTTCCCTTTGGGTTACGAGTAAAATAAAGTTTTCCAATAACATATGGGATATTTCTAGTAAATTACATTCTAGAGTTCTTTATTTTACGCCAATTAGAACAAAAATATTTCGAGTGTTATTAAAACACATTGCAGTCCGTGATCTGTATATTTCACGCAAACGCAAAAGAAACAGCACAGTGTATAAAAAGATAATCTGGATAAGAGAATTTATTTTGTATTTAGAGAAAAAGAAATACATGTATGATTTAAGATATATCACACCTGAGATTGTTAATGAATATGTTGAAGATTTGATGAAAGTCAATATAACAAAAGACACTTTGTCAAGAAAATTAAATGCAATTCAAAAGTTCTTAGAGGAAATTAATATTGCGGGGTATGATATAGACTTATCTGATTATCAAAAGACGCTAAATAGGGTATCCTTAGCTGAACTAAAAGCAGATAGGGAAGTTGGCAAGACTCCTAATATCTCGAAAAGGATTTTTAAACAAACAGTTAAGTGTGCTTTAACGGATATAATGGATGATAGTCTAAGAATCCAAGACCGTATGATGGCATGTCAAATTGTTATTTTAGCCCATACAGGTATGAGAAAAGGGGAGCTTCAACGATTAGAAGAAGGGAAATTACGAGAACTTAGCATATTCGATGATAAAGAAAAAGCCTATTTCCTTGAATTTTTTACTTATAAAACAACTGCTGCAAAGGGCGGTAGATGGACAGAGACTATTGCCTACCCTGAAACCGTAAAAGCCTATCAAATTATTGAAAAGGTTTCAGAGAAAAGAAGGGCATTTGGCAAAACAACATATTTGCACGTAAACGGTAATGGTAAAAGATATGGTGATACTGCATTTTATTATAGCTTTGATGGATTCTTTTATAGACATCAAAAAGAGATATTTAACAATCTATCAGTATTTGAAAAAACAGAAGTACACATTAATAAAGTAAATTCTACTTTTTTGATGTACCTTGGAAATAGTGTTTCCACTACACCAGTTATAGGAGAAACCTTTTTTACTTTGAATCCGCATCAATTCAGGGTGTTTATGGCGAATAGATTAAAAGAAGAGGGTAAAGGTCTTCAATGGATAATGAAGCATATGAACCATATGAGTGAGGAAATGACAAAACACTATTTTAGAGATGATTATCTCGTCCAAGAAACGTTATTAAGGCGGGCATCGAAAGATGGAAACTCGTTAGAGGTAGACTCGAACAACCAGAATAGTATTATAAGTGATGAACTGTCTGAACCCGAATTACTAAAAGCTTATCAAGAAATAAACAAATTTCTCAAAAAGAAGAAATTCAATATCTTTAAGGATATTGATGAAATTATTCATATTCTAAAATACAATCCCTTACGGGAATCCATTGTTGGTATTTGTACCAAACAAATGGGGATCTTATGCGAGCGCCAGTACCGTCTTGCCACCATGGAGAAGTGGTACTATCTAAGTCCTAAAGTACCTAATATTGACTCTTTTGATTTTACATACAAACGCTTTATTGACAAAGCTAAAATTGTTCAGCATAACAAAGAATTAGTACAACAGGATTCAAAATATCTAAGAGACTATGAAACTGAACATAGGTCTTTCATTAAGTTTTATCAGAACCGAGTATTACCCGAACAAGAATTAGTCCTTTCCTTGTTAAACGAAAAAGGAAAAGATTATATCGTATCGTTTTACCCGCAATTAGAGGCCATTGTTTCCAATATTAATGATGTAAATAAGGAGATAGCGAAATGGGCGTCGAAATTGATATTAGTGCACGTGTAAATGAAAAAACCATCGAATATGGGATTGGCAAATTGAATGACGTAAGTAGTACAAAAATCCAAGAACAGTTAGTTCTGATCGAAAAATGTCTGCAAGAGTTCCGAGGGGAGCAAAATCGCTTGTTTGAGCAAATAAAGGAACATAGCAAACTGTCGATTCTTTCCGTTTCAAAGGAAACAGATATCAAAAGAAGTCAGATTTACAAAAATCCAAAAACATTAAAACTGTATGTTGAAAATCGGATTTCCGAAATTAAAAAGGAAGACATTTTGAAGGTAAATAAGCTTGAACAGCTTAGAAACGATAAACGAGAACTTAGTGACCATTTAGACCGTTTAAGGCAACAAGTAGTGGATAATTTTGAATTGAAACAACTTGCCGAAGTCTTGGAAGCCCAAAACAAACGTCTTAACGAACAAATAGAAAGAAGACAAAAGGATATTTACAAATTGCAAAAGGAAAATGATAGTTTGCAAAAAAAACTAAATAAATTGAACAGCAAAAATGTTATACCCTTAAGGTGATAGATCCAATTCAAAAACATGAGCGATAGTTCTAACTGATTTTTTTTATGTGAAATTGTCTAAAAATCTTACAGAAAACGAAGGATTTTCCCCACATAAGAGCTGGAAATTGATTTCTCTTTAATGAAAATTTGTCCAAAGCTAAAATTACGGAAAACAACCAAAGAACGTTGATGTATCAAGGGTTATTATATTTGTACAAAAAAACCACTTTTCATAAAGATGGCACGATGCCGCATGATCAGGTAATGAGAGCGATTGAACTGCTTGGTACCAAAGTGGCGCCCATCGTTCGCGAGGAAGTCACCAAGTGGGAAGCGGGGCAGTAAATGGTAGCAGGTGGATAAAACAATGAAGAAAATGCAGTATCAGAAAAAAAATCTGATGCTGCTTTTTTCATAAGAATTGTCTGCTCGAAAGTTCCGGCTTTTCACGATGTAAAAAAATTAACCAGTTGTTTCATAATGTGATATTATCTTTAGTTTTATTTTGACTCGCCGTTATAATTAAACTTACATACTCATTAGGCGGCTGTTACCATGTAAGGGCTGCCAGGCTGTATCAAAAGCAAGGAGGAGAATCTCAATGATTGCATCGGTGAGAAAGGCATGCCAAATTATTGATTGCTTCTCCAATGATGATCCTGCACTCGGAATTGGAGAGATTGCCAATCGCTTAAATATGAATGTCAGCACAGCTCACCACATTGTTAGCACCCTATGCAATGAAGGTGTGTTAATGAAAGACAGTAAAAAACAGTATCGTTTAGGGTGGAAGCTCCTGGAATGGAATAATCATGTGATGTTTCAGCAGGATGTTTATGATAAGGCGATGCCGCTGGTAAAAGATCTGGTCAGCAGGTTTACAGGGGTCGCTCATATTGCCATGTATGATAAAGGGACGGTCGTTTTCGTATTAAGGGTTTCATCCAATGAACCCATGCCGATTCATACGTATATCGGTTCCAGGAAACCCGCCTATGCGACGAGTGCCGGAAAAATATTGCTGGCTTATAATCAGCACTACTTGCAAGAAACCATTGACAGGGGATTGTCCAACGAAGGTCCCAATACGATCACTGATATCAATCAGCTGAAAAAGGAACTCGGAGCTATTCGCCAAAATGGTTATTCGATCAGCAACAATGAAAACCCAGATGGAATGTATGGCGTTGCAGCCCCTATTCTTTCTTATTCACAGCAAATTATTGCAGCGGTCAACCTTGTAGGGCCTCCTTCTTACATGGAAGGGAATCAATTGTTGATCCAAAGTGTGAAAAATACGGCCCAGTCCATCTCCAAAGAATTGGGATACATTGAAATTTAATTTGATTTGGCGCAGAACAATCTTTGTAAAAAATGGATGACGCCTCGAATCTCTGCCGCGATGAAAAAATGGCAGCCGAGAAATGTTCAGGCACCCGAATATGAAAAGTCCCTCTTTGAATGGCAGTTAAAGAGTGTACGTAACATCCGATTGCAGCTCGAATGTATTGAATAGGATTGAAGAACGGCTCACATTGCCCGAATTTGAAAGAATCTTCTTATATCAGCCCGAGGAGCGTTCATGACACCGACCGGTAGTTTGAGGATTTGGAACATGTTAACTAATTTACATTAAAAGAAAAAATGTATAGAAAATTTTCCCGCATTTCATATGGTGAAATTCCGCTGGAGTCCAAAGGATGCGCTTTCATTATACTAAATATAAATACAAATCTCCTGATCTATGAAGCGCATGGTTTTGTTGAATGCGCTTTAGCCTGGGAGAAAGATTAGAATGGAGGGTTTCACAGTATGTCAAAAGAAACAATTCGAACTTTTAAAGCGTCCAGTCTCAAGGGATGGATCGAGGAGAACCAGGATAAGCTGCGGCCGCCGGTAAATAACAAGGAGATGTTTCCGGGTTCCAACATGATTGTCATGATGGTAGGGGGGCCGAATAAGCGGCGTGATTTTCACATAAGCCCCGCGGAGGAGTTTTTCTATCAAATTAAGGGTGACTGTTATGTGGAAATTATCAATGATGAAGGAAAAAGAGAAGTCGTTACTGTAAAAGAAGGAGAAGTATTCTTACTTCCTGCCAATGTTCCCCATTCCCCGCACCGCGTGGCTGATACGATTGGAATGGTTATTGAAGAGCCGCGCCAAGGCAAGAAGGAGCACATGGTATGGTACTGTGATAACTGCGATCATGAAATGCACCGGGTAACAATGGAATTGACGGATATCGGCACACAACTAAAGGCAGCCATCGAGGAGTTTGACTCAAGCGAAGATTTGAGAACGTGTGATAAGTGCGGACATGTTATGCCGGAGGAAGTAGGGTTGTGGCAACCATGAGAGTAGATTTCCATACTCATATCATTCCAGAAGATATACCTGATTTCGTAGAAAAATATGGTGGAGGCCGCTGGCCGGTGTTGGAAAAAACGTGTTCATGCGGTGCCAACATTATGGTGTCCGGCAAGAACTTCCGTGAAGTGACCGACCAGGTATGGAGCCCCGAAAAAAGAATTGAAGATATGGATAACGAAGGGGTAGACATTCAGGTCATCTCGCCAATACCCGTCACATTTTCTTACTGGGCAGATCCTGCACAAGCGGAGGAATTTTCCAAAATTCAAAATGACTTTATCTCCCAAACTGTAAAGGAAAATCCGGATCGGTTTATTGGCTTGGGTACGGTTCCGATGCAGGATGCGGAAACAGCTGTCAGGGAAATGAAGCGCTGTATTTTTGAGCTGGGACTAAAAGGGATAGAAATCGGTACAAACGTAAACGGAAAGAACCTTGATGACGACTCATTTGCAGAGTTTTTCCAAATGGCTGAAGAGTGGGATGTACCGTTGTTTGTTCACCCTTGGGAGACTCTTGGAAGAGAGCGCTTTCCGCGCCACAACTTCATGTATACCGTCGGAATGCCAAGTGAAACTGCTTTGGCGGCAGCCAGCCTGATTAATGGGGCAGTTATGGAGAAACACCCGAATTTAAAGGTTTGTTTTGCCCATGGGGGCGGATCTTTCCCTTATATCCTTCCGCGTCTGGATCAAGGGTGGAACGTATGGCCGCATATCCGGAAAATTGAAAAGCCGCCCAGCTACTATGCGAAGAAGTTTTACTTCGATTCATTGAACTATGACCCTGTGAACCTGCAATATCTGATCGACCGTTTTGGTTTTGAAAAAATTGTCATGGGATCCGATTATCCATTCTTACTGAGGGAGATACCTCCAGGGAAAGTGATTGATGAAACGCCTGGTTTGACGGAGGAACAAAGAAAGGCAATTCTTGGCGAAAATGCGTTGAAATTTCTAAATATCAATGTAAAGGAAGAGTTATTGAAATGACAAATGAGAAAGCAAATGTAGCAGATAGAGCATTAACTCCCGAACAAAAGCTGGAGGAACTGGGGCTGGAGCTTCCGCCCCTTCGTCCGTCCGTCGGCAGCTATATCAGCTGTGTCCGGACCGGAAATCTGCTGTTTACAGCCGGACAGGGTGTGGACCAGTTCCATGGAAAGCTTGGCAGGGATCTGACTACGGAAGAAGGCTACAAGGCTGCCCGGCAGTCTATGCTCAACCTGTTGAGCGTTGTGAAGAATGAACTGGGTGATTTGAGCAAAGTCAAGCGGGTTGTAAAATTGCTCGGCATGGTGAACTGTACAGAAGACTTCACTGAGCAGCCGATTGTCATGAACGGAGCCTCCGATCTTCTCGGGAAGATTTTTGGCGAGAAAGGGCAGCATGGCCGCTCCGCTGTAGGTATGCAGCAGCTGCCGAACAATACCGCGATTGAGATTGAAATGATTCTGGAAGTGGAGGACGAGGGGGGATCAAAGTGACGAAGCAAGGAACATTGGAAGGCATCAAAGTACAAGACGCCCAGCTCTTTATAGACGGACAATATGTAGATGCTCACTCTGGAGCCACGTTTGATTCCCTTAACCCGGCGAATAACCAGAAGCTGGCTTCTGTAGCCAAAGCGGATGAAACTGATACAAAACGCGCCATCGATGCGGCCCACCGGACGTTTGTCAGCGGTGTATGGAGCAGGATGCCGGTGGAAGAGCGCTCGCGTATTCTGTGCAAAATGTCAGACCTCATTTTGGAAAAAGTGGACGAGCTGGCTTACGTGGAGACGTTGGATGTCGGAAAGCCGATCAAAGAAAGCAGAGATTTTGACATTCCACGTGCAGCGGCGAATTTCCGATTCTTTGCGGAAATGGCCAAGTATGTCGTTCATGAACACTATGATATGAGTAACCACATGTCATACACCCAGTATGCTCCGGCTGGTGTGACCAGCTTGATTATTCCTTGGAATCTGCCATTTATGCAGATGACTTGGAAGGCGTCGGCTGCATTGGCGTCGGGCAACTCCGTTGTTGTCAAACCGGCATCTTATACACCGTTAAGCGCTGTCATGCTGGGGGACATTGCCAATAAAGCCGGCTTGCCGCCGGGTGTTCTAAACATAGTAACCGGACCAGGGGGAACGGTAGGTACAGTGATGGCTACCGATCCAAAGGTACGGCGTCTGTCCTTTGTCGGTGAATCTGAAACCGGAAAGACTGTGATGGCCAATGCTTCAAAGAGCCTGATTCCCGTATCTTTGGAGCTGGGCGGAAAATCAGCGAACATTGTCTTTGAAGATGCAGATCTGGATGAAGCTGTAGCGGGTTCAATTGAAGCAATCTTCCGTAATCAGGGAGAAATCTGTCTCGCCGGCTCCAGAATTCTGGTTCAGGAATCTGTTTATGACCAATTCTTAGATAAATTTGTAGAAGCCGTGAAGAAGATAAAAGTCGGAGATCCTCTTGATGAGGCTACTGATATGGGAGCGCTGGTTTCCAGCGGCCATTTAGAAACCGTTGATAACTATGTACAGATTGGCCTGCAAGAAGGTGCGAAGCTGGCATATGGAGGAAAAAGAATTGATGATCTTGGAGAAGGAAACTTCTATATGCCGACGGTTCTATATGATGTAAACAACAATATGCGTGTCGCACAGGAAGAGATCTTTGGTCCTGTACCGGTAGTTATTCCATTTAAGACGGAAGAAGAGGCAATTGCGATCGCCAATGATTCCATCTATGGTTTAGCTGGTGTAGTCTGGACCAACGACCTAAGAAAGGCACATCGTGTATCCGCTTCAATCCATTCCGGACTTCTTTGGATCAACTGCTGGTATGTTCGTGATCTGCGGACACCATTTGGCGGATCCAAGGCAAGCGGAATCGGCAGAGAAGGTGGAAGGCATAGTTTCGAATTCTACACAGAAGCAAAGACAATCACAATGAAAAAGTAACATACAAACAGAAAGGTGAGCCGATCACCTTTCCTTTGTTTAGAATGAAGAACAATCAAGATTATTATTATGTTTAGCTCCGAGCGCCACCGGCGAAAGGATCAGGCCAATGGACTCTGAATGCTATCCTTGCCTTCAGAAACGTTGTCTGGTGCTTGTCGCATAAAACTGTGCGCTCTGCGCTTTTCTTATAAGCAGGAGGGACAAAGAGTGACCACTAAAATTGCGGATTTTGCTCAAGAACTGTTTCATGCGGAAGAGAATCGCAAGGAAATATCTCCTTTAACAGAGCGTGACCCATCTCTTACAGTGGAAGATGCTTATCAAATCCAGTTGGAAACAGTGAAACTGAAAAATGAAAAGGGAAAAACGGTCATTGGCAAGAAGGTTGGTTTAACAAGTGTCGCTATGCAAAAGATGCTCAATGTTGACGAACCGGACTATGGACATTTGTTTGATGATATGAAAATTGAAAGTGGAAGCACGATCGATACGGCGGAGATGATTGCTCCAAGAGTGGAAGCGGAGATCGGTTTTATGCTGAATGAAGACCTGGTCGGCCCACATGTGACTTATCTGGATGTGTTGTTGGCAACTGAATATGTCGTTCCTACTTTGGAAATTATCGACAGCCGCATAGCTGATTGGAAAATTAAGCTGATCGATACGGTAGCGGATAACGGCTCATCTGCAAAGGTAGTCATCGGTGACCGTAAAACAACACCGGAAAATACAGATTTGCGGACAGCAGGAATGGCGCTTTACAAAAATGATGAGCTGATGGCCACCGGTTCCGGAGCAGCTGCTCTCGGCCATCCGGCGGAAGCCATTGCCTGGCTGGCAAACAAATTGCACGAATACGGCATCACCTTGAAAAAAGGCGAACTCATTTTACCTGGAGCTCTTTCAGCGGCTATGAATGTGGAAGCAGGCAATTACGTAAAAGCAGATTTTGGTCCGCTGGGTTCTGTCAGTGTGACGTTCAAATAAAAGCAATGGTTGAAAGGAGATAATTTTTATGGGGAAAGTAAAAGCCGCTATCCTCGGATCGGGAAATATTGGCACAGATCTAATGTATAAGCTGCAAAACAGCGAAGTCATTGAATTGACTGCTGTCATCGGTATAGATGAGCATTCCGACGGGTTGAAAAGAGCGCGGGATAAAGGATACCAGACATTCTTTAATGGAATCCAGGCGATAGTGGATCAGCCTGATCTTGCGGACATTGTATTTGATGCCACCTCTGCAAAGGCCCATTTGCATCATGCGAAGGTATTAAAAGAACTTGGCAAGAGAGTTGTCGATTTAACTCCTGCAGCTGTCGGCCCATTTTTCAGCCCGGCCGTAGGCACAGAGATCGGAGATGAACCCGCAGATAATGTCAACATGATTACGTGCGGAGGACAGGCCACCATTCCGATGGTCCATGCAGTAAATGCAGTGGCGGATGTGTCCTATGCGGAAATTGTCGCTACGATTTCCAGCAAGAGTGCCGGACCGGGAACACGTGCAAATATTGATGAATTTACCATTACAACCCGACGGGGCATTGAGGAAGTTGGCGGGGCGGATAAAGGAAAAGCCCTCATTATCCTCAATCCTGCTGAGCCGCCAATTTTAATGCGAAATACGGTATATTGCGAAGTGAAAAATATGGACGAGCAGGCTGTTCACGACTCAATCAACGACATGGTTAAGAAAGTTCAGGAATACGTGCCCGGCTACCGATTAAAGCAGGAACCTCTCATTGACGGCAATATTGTCACAATCTTCCTTGAAGTTGAAGGAGCGGGAGACTATTTTCCTCCGTATGCCGGAAACCTTGATATTATGACAGCTGCAGCTGCGAGAGTCGGAGAAGATATCGCCCGCAGCATGACTGTTGTTTCCTAACCAACAATAAACCCAAATGAGAAAGGAGTTCTTCCTTTATGAATAAACCCGGAAAGGATATTAAAATTACAGAAGTCTGCCTGCGTGACGGAAGCCACTCGGTGGCACACCAATTCACCGAAAAGCAGGTGAGGGATGTAACCCGTGCATTGGATGATGCAGGCATGCACTATATCGAAGTCAGCCATGGAGACGGACTTGGAGGATCTACGATCCAGTACGGCCGTTCCTTAGTAGATGAGATGAAACTGATCGAAGCAGCTGTTGAGGAGGCGAAACAATCAAAGATTGCTGTTTTGCTTCTTCCGGGCATTGGCACCGTACATGAATTAAAAGAAGCTAGCAAACGCGGGGCAAAACTGGTCAGAGTGGCGACCCATGTGACAGAAGCGGATGTTTCGGCTCAGCATATTGACATGGCTCGGGAGCTTGGAATGGAGGCTCTGGGCTTTTTGATGATGGCACACTCTGCACCGGTTGAAAAGCTGGTAGAACAGGCAAAATTAATGGAAAGTTATGGTGCCCAAGCCGTTTATGTCACAGACTCTGCCGGGGCATTGCTTCCGCACGAGGTACGGGAAAGAGTCCGAGCCCTTCGGGAGAACTTGGATATCGAAGTTGGTTTCCATGGGCATAACAATTTGTCTGTAGCTGTAGCGAATACCCTTGCGGCGATTGAGGAAGGGGCTACACGGATAGATGGAGCTGTCCGCTGCCTTGGTGCAGGAGCAGGCAACACACAGACTGAAGTATTGCTGGCGGTGATGGACCGCATGGGATATGATGTCGGCATCGACTTATATAAAATGATGGACTTGGCCGAAGATGTGGTAGGTCCCATTATTCCGGGATCCCAGGAGATCAGAAAAGGCAGCCTGGCACTTGGCTATGCCGGCGTTTACTCCAGCTTCCTTCTTCATGCGGAGCGGGCAGGAAAGAGATTTGGAATCGATCCTCGGGATATCTTAATTGAGCTGGGAGAAATGAAGGTCGTCGGAGGTCAAGAGGATATGATTATTGACGTTGCGGCGAATTTATCTAAAAAACAAGCAGTGGAGGCATGATCATGATGTTGAAAACAAGAGAGGACCAAGAGATCATCGACTATCTGTTGTCCGCTGAACGTGAGGCGCGTGAAGTGGTCAAGATTACTGATACCTATCCGGACCTGACCATTGAAAAGGCCTATGAGCTCCAAGACGGCCTTCTGGCCAGGAGGCTGGAAGTAAATCAAACAAAGACTGTAGGTGTCAAGCTTGGTCTTACCAGTAAGGCCAAGCAAGAAATGATGGGAGTTAATGAAGCGATTTACGGATACCTGCATGCAGATATGCTGGCATATGAATGGGAACCGATGACAAGATCCGAACTGATTCATCCAAAAGCCGAGCCTGAAATTGCCTTTTTCCTTGATAAGGATTTGGAGGGGGAAAATGTCACCGAAGAAGAGGTCATTGCAGCGACTAAATATGTGGCGCCTGCATTGGAAGTGATCGACAGCCGTTATAAGGATTTCCGATTTACCCTTGTCGATGTAGTGGCAGATAACTGCTCTTCCGTAAAGTTTGTCGTTGGCAGCCAGCTGGTGAGTCCTGACAAGCTTGATCTGGGTAACATTGGCATGGTGATGTCCAAAAATGGAAAAGTAGAGCAGACAGGTTCCAGTGCTGCTGTACTCGGTCACCCGGCAACAGCCATTGCTTGGGCAGCCCAGCAAATGAGCCGGCGGGGCAAAGGATTTAAGAAGGGTGATATTATTTTAAGCGGCGCTATGTCTGAAGCAATTTCCTTTGATTCCGGAGATACCATCACAGCTCAATTTAATGGGCTTGGCAGTGTCTCTTTCAGTTGTGAATGAGGGCTATAGGAGGAAATAATGCCAATTATTCAAGTTCAAGTACTAAAAGGAAGAAGCCGTGAAGAGATCAGAGGCTTAATTGCGGATGTAACTGAAGCCGCAGTAAAAAACTTGTCTGTAAAGCCCGAGCAAGTGCGGGTATTAGTAACGGAAATGGAGCATAGCCATTGGGGGGCAGGAGGTCTCCCGATTGATGAGTTCAGAAGACAAAAAAAATAAAGATCTAGAATGGCTGAGAACGGAAGAATCTTGTTCAGAACATGTAAGGACTTGCTCCTGAACAAGGTTCTTTCCATTTCAGCCAGAAGGTAGAGGAGCGGTTACAAATGGGAAGGTTAAGAAAGATACTTGTTGCCAACCGCGGCGAGATTGCCATCCGCGTGTTCAGGGCCTGTACGGAGCTGGGAATCCGGACAGTCGCCATCTACTCCCGTGAGGATTCCGGGTCCTACCATCGGTATAAAGCGGATGAGGCCTACCTGGTCGGGGAAGGAAAAAAGCCGATTGATGCCTATCTTGATATCGAAGGCATCATCGAGATTGCCAAACGTTCAGAAGCCGATGCCATTCATCCGGGATAC